>NZ_QUKM01000004.1:2991-207596 GCF_003481245.1 Blautia sp. TF10-30 | reverse complement strand
CCACGCGTTACTCACCCGTCCGCCGCTCAGTCAATTAAGAATCAATCCGAAGAAATCAACTTAACTGCTTCGCTCGACTTGCATGTGTTAAGCACGCCGCCAGCGTTCATCCTGAGCCAGGATCAAACTCTCTGATAAAAGATTTGTTCCAAGTTCAAAATCAACATACTAGCTAATTTATCCCTTTTACTGTTTTAAAGGATCTTTCGATCGTTTTGAATTACTTATTCAGAACTTTCGAGGATGTGTTTCATTGTTTAATTATCAAGGATCTTTGCTGTTCTCTCGATCAGTAACTCGTTTATTTTATCAAACTCATTTGCATTTGTCAAGAACTTTTTTCAACTTTTTTTCAAAGCCGAGCGGAGAAGGAGGGATTTGAACCCTCGCGCCGCTATTAACGACCTACTCCCTTTCCAGGGGAGCCCCTTCAGCCAGCTTGGGTACTTCTCCATAGTTTGCCTGATTCATAATCAGATATTCAATTAACTGAGTTTTGAGCGGAGAGGGTGGGATTCGAACCCACGCGCCCTTTCGGACAAACGGTTTTCAAGACCGCCTCGTTATGACCGCTTCGATACCTCTCCGTGTGTGAATTCAAATCTCGGTAACTCCCGAAATCATCTCAGTTTTTGGCTTGTCAGCTTTGCGTTTTTATCTCTCTCGCTCAGCGACATTCGTTATTATATCAGCAGTGTTTCAGAATGTCAACCACTTTTTTGAATTTTTTTTACATTTTTTTCAATTTCTTTTTCGTTTTCGCTGTTTTTCCCTGTTTTGCAATTCACACATTTGTTTTTATCCATTTATAGTTTGCTTTCTGTATTTTGCTTTTTTCTATTTTTCTGCCAGAAAGCTCTCTGCAACGAGCAGATCCTCCGGTGTTGTGATTTTTATATTTTCATAGCCGCCTTTTACCATCACTGATGCGATTCCCATCTCCTGCTCCACAACCATGGCATCGTCGGTGATTCCTTCTGTGGAATGCTGCATCAGTTTTTCGAATGCCGGAAACAGAAGCTCTGCTGCAAAGGCCTGCGGGGTCTGTGCCTGCCATACGAGATCTCTTCGCGGGCTTTCCCTGATTTTTCCGTTTTCATCGGTAAGCTTGATGGTATCCTTGACCGGCATGCCAAGGACACAGGCTTTTTCTTCTTTTACACATGCGCAGAGACGTTCCAGCATTTCCTGGTTTAAAAACGGGCGGGCGCCATCGTGAATCAGAACGTAATCGGTCTTCTGATCCTGTTCGCTTTCCAGGCTTTTCAGCGTCTGCAATGCTTTCCAGACAGATTCATACCGTTCCCTTCCGCCTGCGCATACGGAAACAGTTTTCTTAATTCCATATTTTTCGATAATCTCTTTCTGACAGTATTCTATTTTATCCGCACCTGTCACAAGAATGATCTGGTCAATCTCCGGCGAATGTTCAAAAACCTCCAGCGCGTAAACCACGACTGGTTTTCCTCCGATTTCCAGAAACTGTTTTGCTACGCTTCCGCCCATCCGGGTTCCCTTTCCGGCTGCCAGGACAACCACAGTGTATTTTTCTTTCTTCTCGCTCATCTTTTCCTCCGTTTTCTACAAATGCAAAAACTCCGCAGCAGATCTCTCTTCTCCGTTCTGCTGCGGAAGTTTCTTTTTCTTATCGTTCTCCAAGCTTCAGGTTCGGTACGGCATTCAGGTCCCAGCCGTGGCGGGTTCCCTTCTGGTACTCGTAGTAAGCTGCCACACCGATCATGGCCGCATTGTCGGTACAGAAGATCGGGGACGGACGGTAAAAGCGGATGCCCTCTTTTTCACATGCTGCTTCCATCGCCGCGCGGAGTGCCCCGTTCGATGCAACGCCGCCGGCGATCGCCAGACGGTCCATATGGTAATCTTTGGCCGCACGGATGGCATTATCCACCAGAACGTCCACAACGGCCTGCTGGAAGGACGCAGCGATGTCTGCTTCGACAATTGGTTCGCCTGTCATCCGGCATTTGTTCAGATGGTTTAAAACGGCAGATTTTACGCCGCTGAAGCTGAAGTCATACGGCGCATCCTCCATGTGGGCACGCGGGAAGTCGATGGCGTGCGGGTTTCCTTCTTTTGCCAGCTTGTCGATCTTCGGTCCGCCCGGATAGCCGAGTCCGATGGCACGGGCTACCTTGTCGAAGGCTTCTCCGGCTGCGTCGTCTCTCGTTCTTCCGAGGATTTCGAAAGAACCGTAATCTTTTACAATGACAAGATGGGTATGGCCTCCGGAGATGATTTCACACAGGAACGGCGGCTCCAGATCCGGGTGTTCGATATAGTTCGCCGAGACGTGGCCTTCAATATGGTGAACGCCGACCAGCGGTTTCTTTTTTGCATAGGCGATCGCTTTTGCCTCTGCCACGCCGACGAGAAGTGCGCCGACAAGACCAGGGCCGTACGTAACACCGATCGCATCGATATCATCCAGAGTGACATCGGCTTCTTTTAAGGCCGCTTCTACAACCTGGTTGATTTTTTCGATATGTTTTCTGGATGCAATTTCCGGCACAACACCGCCATACAGGGTATGGATGGCGATCTGGGATGAAATAATGTTAGACAGCACACATCTTCCGTTTTTCACGACGGAGGCTGCGGTTTCATCGCAGGAGCTCTCAATTGCAAGAATCAGGGTATCTTTTTCACTCATTTTTCGTTTCCTCTTCAAATAACAGTTCTACTGATCTTCCGTCTTTTCCAAGCTCTGCGGCCGGGAAAATCTTCTGTACCTCATCCATGTACCGCTGCGGGCCGACGAGCGACGGGGAAAAGTGGGTCAGCCACATTTCGGCAGCCTCGGCATCTTTTGCCAGTTTTGCCGCCTCGTAGAAGGTCATATGCTTAAATTCTTTTGCTTTTGCCTGTTTTTCCGGCTCGCCGTACATTCCCTCGCAGATGAAAAGGTCGGAGCCTTTCGCATGTTCGGAGATCGACGGAATCGGGCGGGTATCGGTGCAGTAGGTCACCTTCAGTCCCTTTCTGGCAGGGCCGAGGACCATGTCCGGCGTATACGTCTTTCCATCCAGGGTGACAGTCTCGCCTTTCTGCAGCGGATTCCAGCATTTAATCGGAATTTCCTGTGCTTTAGCGCGCTCCACATCGAATTTTCCCTTGCGGGAGATTTCCAGCGAATAGCCGTAGCAGGTGATATTGTGCTGCACGCGGAAGGCTGTGATTTTGTAGCCGTTCATCTCGATCACTTCCTCCGGCGCTGTCACCTCGTGAAATACAATCGGGAACGGCAGCTCCGGGCAGATGACGCGCAGCGAATTGACGACGCGCTCCAGGCCTTTTGGGCCGATCATGGTCAGCGGTTCTCTCCGGTCAGTGTTTCCCATCGTCAGGAGAAGTCCTGGAAGGCCGCTGATGTGGTCTGCGTGGTAATGGGTGAAGCAGATGGCATCAATCGGCTTAAAGGTCCAGCCTTTTTCCTTGATGGCAACCTGGGTTCCCTCGCCGCAGTCGATCAGAAGGCTGCTTCCGTTGTATCGGGTCATCAGGGCGGTCAGGCGTCTGCCTGGCAGAGGCATCATACCGCCTGTTCCCAGTAAACATACATCTAACACGTTTTTCCTCCATATTCTATCCGGCTTTTTCGAAAGCCGGTCAGGTATTTTACGTTGAAAAAGCGTGTCCAAAACGGTTTGTTTCAGACACGCTCTCATCTTAACACAGTTTTTTCAAACACGCAATGACGCGGGTTTTATTTATTTGCTGTCATGACAGCTTCCTTCATCATGCGGACATACGTATAGATGTGCTGCTCCGCATGAGTGCCGTACTTCGCAATCATTTTGACGATAGCGCTTCCGACGATGACACCGTCCGCAATTTTTGCAATGTTGGCCGCCTGATCGGTCGTGTTGATGCCGAAGCCTACGGCTACCGGAATATCGGTTACTTTGCGGATTGCGGCGATCATGGAATCGAGGTCTGTCTTGATCTCGCTTCTGACACCGGTAACGCCCAGAGACGATACGAGGTAGATAAAACCTTCGGCGTCTGCGGCAATTTTCTGGATGCGCTGCTCAGACGTCGGCGCAATCAGGGAAATGACATCTACCTGATGGCTGCGCGCAATATCGTTTAATTCGCCTTTTTCCTCATACGGCATATCCGGGATGATGATGCCATTGATGCCGACTTCCTCGCATTTTGTAAAGAACGGCTCGTATCCGTAATGGAACACCGGGTTTAAGTAGGTCATAAACACCAGCGGAATGTCTGTTTTTTTGCGCACGGAGGCTACCATATCGAAAATTTTATCGGTGGTAGTTCCGGCTTTTAAGGAACGGAGGTCTGCCTCCTGGATGACAACGCCCTCGGCAATCGGATCCGAGAACGGGATTCCGATCTCGATCAGGTCTGCGCCTGCTTTTTCGAGCTCCAGAATATAATTCTCTGTTTTTTCAATGTTCGGGTCTCCGGCTGTCAGAAACGGAATGAATGCTTTGCTGTTTGAAAATGCTTCTGTTACTTTACTCATGAAGGTCCCTCCCTCTGTATCTTGCAATGGCTGCTACGTCTTTGTCTCCGCGTCCGGACAGGCAGATGATGATGGAGTCTTCCGGATCAAATTCTTTTGCGATCTTCATCGCATGGGCTACTGCATGGGCACTCTCGATCGCACAGATGATACCCTCGGTTCTTGCGAGGTATTCAAAAGCTTCTACTGCCTCATCGTCCGTTACCGGAACGTATTCGGCGCGGCCGATGTCATGCAGATATGCATGCTCCGGTCCAATGCCCGGGTAGTCAAGGCCTGCGGAAATCGAGTAAACCGGTGCGATCTGACCGTATTTATCCTGGCAGAAGTAGGATTTCATACCGTGGAAGACGCCGAGTGTTCCGGTTGCAATGGTTGCTGCAGTCTCTGCGGTGTTGACGCCGCGTCCTGCTGCCTCGCATCCAATCAGGCGGACATTTTTGTCATTGATGAAGTTATAGAACATACCCATCGCATTGCTTCCGCCGCCGACGCATGCCATGACGGCTTTCGGGAGTTTTCCTTCTTTTTCGAGGATCTGCTCTCTTGCCTCTTTGCTGATGACAGCCTGGAAATCGCGGACGATGGTCGGGAACGGATGCGGGCCCATAACGGAACCGAGAACGTAGTGGGTGTCATCGACACGTGATACCCACTCGCGCATCGCCTCATTGACGGCATCTTTTAAGGTCATAGTTCCGGTAGTAACGGCATTTACTTTTGCACCGAGAAGCTCCATCCGGTATACATTGAGGGCCTGACGGTCGGTGTCTTCTTTTCCCATGAAGATCTCACACTCAAGTCCCATCAGCGCTGCTGCCGTTGCGGTTGCCACACCGTGCTGGCCGGCTCCGGTCTCTGCGATGACACGGGTTTTTCCCATTCTTTTTGCGAGGAGGCACTGTCCGAGCACGTTGTTGATTTTGTGGGCTCCGGTGTGGTTCAGATCCTCTCGTTTGAGGTAAATTTTTGCTCCGCCGAGATCCTTTGTCATTTTCTCTGCGTAGTAGAGAAGGGACGGGCGGCCCGCGTAATTTTTCAGCAGGTCATCGAGCTCCTGGCAGAACTCCGGATCGTTTTTATAATAATTGTACTGTTTTTCCAAATTGATAATTTCATTCATCAGAGTTTCCGGTATGTACTGGCCTCCGTGAATACCAAATCTTCCGTCAGACATGTCTTATCCTCCTTATGCATTCTGTGATTTTTTTCGGGTCCTTTACGCCGTCTGTCTCGACACCGCTGCTGATGTCGACGGCGAAGGGATGTGTCTGTAAAATCGCCTGTTCCACATTTTCGGCGTTCAGGCCTCCCGCAAGGAAATACGGGCGGTCCATGTTTCTGATCAGTGACCAGTCGAACGATTCGCCGGTACCGCCTTTTCCGTGGTCGAGAAGGATGTAATCGGCGCTGCTTTTTTTCGCCTTTTCGACGTCCTCCCTGGTTTTGATGGAAAATGCCTTGATCAGTTCCCCGCCGGTGCGGAACCGGAGCGAATGGATATATTCTTCACTCTCATTTCCGTGGAGCTGTGCCAGATCGATGACGCCCTCTTCGAGGTATCCTGCGACAATCGCCGGAAGCTCGTTCACAAAGACGCCGACCGCCTGGATTTCGGGATCCAGATAGCGCCGCAGCGTCACGGCATGTTCTTTTGTAATCTGTCTGCGGCTTTTTGCAAAGACAAAGCCGACATATTCGGGCTTCAGCTCATTCACCGCATCGATGTCTTCCAGCCGTGTGAGCCCGCAGATTTTGATTCTGGTCTGTTCTTCCATAACGTTTGACTCCCCGTGCGCTCTGTTTTGTTTTGCGCACTTACGTTACCACTTTAACACATTGAAGAGAGTTTTTCAAGCTCTGCTTTTTTGTTGCTGCTCCGCATCAGCGTTTCGCCGATCAGAACGGCATCGGTTTTATTCTGATACAGTCTTCCGACATCCTCCGGCGTTTTGATGCCGCTCTCGGATACGAAAACAATGTTTTCCGGGACAAGCTCCCGCAGCCGCTCACTGTTGTGGATATCGACCGTGAAATCTTTTAAGTTGCGGTTGTTGACACCGATGATCCTTGCTCCGGCGCGCATGGCCTGTGCAACCTCCGCCTCATCGTGGGTTTCCACAAGAGCGGAAAGGCCGAGGGAATGCGCTGTTTCCAGATATTCTTTTAAGGTTTCCTCCGGCAGCAGCGCACAGATCAGAAGGACAGCGGTGGCTCCGAGCACCTTTGCCTCGTAGATCATATAGGGATCCACGGTAAAATCTTTCCGCAGAACCGGGATGGATACGGTTTCTGCAATTTTTTTTAAGTAACGCTTGTCGCCTTTGAAGTATTCCGGCTCAGTCAGGCAGGAAATGGCGGAGGCACCGGCCGCTTCATATTCCTTTGCGATCTCCAGATAGGGGAAATCTTCTGCGATGATGCCCTTCGACGGGGAGGCTTTTTTTACCTCGCAGATAAAGGACATGCCCGGCTTTTTCAGCGTCTGTTCAAACGGGAATCCGGTGTCCGGGTTCATCGCCGTTGCTTTTTCTTTCATTTCTGCAAGAGAACACTTCTCTTTTTCTGCAGCGACACGTTTTCTTGTGGCTTCTGCAATCGTTTCCAGTATCATATGTTTATTCCTCTTCTGCCAATTTGTTGGTGAGTGACACAAACTCTTCGAGTTTTTTCTGTGCTTTTCCGCTGTCGATCAGCTCCTCTGCCAGTTTTACAGCATCCTGCATCGGGATTTCTTTTGCTGCATGAAGGGCTGCGGCGGCATTCAGGACAACAGCGTCTCTTGCCGGGCCTTTCTTTCCTGCAAGAATTTCTTTCGTAATTTCAGCATTCTCCTGCGGAGTTCCGCCGACCAGCTCTTCTTTGGTGCAGCGGGTCATGCCGAACTCTTCCGGTGTGATGACGTATTCCTCAAACGTTCCGTCCTTGATCTCGCAGACGCTTGTCGGTGCGCTTAAGGAAATTTCATCGAGGCAGTCCTGGCCGTAGACAACCATGCCGCGTTTGACACCAAGATTGAAGAGAACTTCTGCCATCGGGCGGACAAGGGCTTCCTCGTAGACACCCATCACCTGCATCGTGGCTGCTGCCGGGTTGGTCAGCGGTCCGAGGATGTTGAAAATGGTCCGGATGCCGAGCATCTTGCGGACCGGTGCCACGTATTTCATGGACATGTGGTATTTCTGTGCGAACAGGAAACAGATTCCAAGTTTTTCCAGAACTTCTTTGTTTTTCTCCGGCTCCAGGTCGATTTTGACGCCGAGCGCTTCGAGACAGTCGGCTGCGCCGGATTTGCTCGATGCGGCGCGGTTTCCGTGTTTTGCAACTGCGACGCCGCCTGCAGAGATCACAAGGGATGCTGTTGTGGAAATGTTGAAGGAATTGGATTTATCTCCGCCGGTTCCGACGATTTCCAGAACATCCTTGTCATGTTCCATGTGAACACCGTGCTTTCTCATGCCGTTGGCACATGCGGTGATCTCTTCGATTGTCTCGCCTTTCATCGTCATGGCAGTTAAAAATGCGCTGATCTGGGTCGGATCGGCTTTTCCTCCCATGATTTCATCCATGGCGCCCTCTGCCATCTCGTAGGTTAAGTTCTCTTTATTTACCAGTTTTACAATCGCTTCCCGAATCATATTCTGTTTCTCTCTTTCTTTGCTGTCCTGTGATCTATCTTGTAATTTTTAAGAAGTTTTCTACCATCTGTCTGCCCTGCGGGGTCAGAATGGATTCCGGATGAAACTGGACTCCGTAGATCTTTTTCTCACTGTCCTCGACTGCCATGACCTCGCCGTCTGCAGTTCTTGCCGTTACCTTTAAGGTTTCCGGCAGTGTCGCTTCATCAGCTGCGAGGGAATGGTATCTTGCAACCGGAACGGTTTCCGGCAGCCCCTGGAATAATTCCGAGATAAGATCCAGCGTTGTCTCGGACTGTTTGCCGTGCATCAGCTGTTTCGCATAGGTGACGGTCGCGCCGTACGCGGCACAGATTGCCTGATGGCCGAGGCAGACACCGAGGATCGGGATCTCGCCGCCTAATTTTTCTACAATCTCCATGCATCGGCCTGCCTGCTCCGGACGGCCCGGTCCGGGAGATAAAATGATGGATGCCGGTGCCAGTGCGCGGATTTCGTTGATCGTCATCTCGTCGTTCCGGATGACCTTCATGTCCGGATTGATCGAACCGGCGAGCTGATACAGGTTATAGGAAAAACTGTCATAATTATCTACCAGCAGTATCATAAGTTGCTTCCTCCTTCTGCCTCTGCAAGTGCGACCATCACGGCCTTTGCTTTATTGATGCATTCCTGATGCTCTTTTTCCGGTACGCTGTCGGCTACAATGCCGGCGCCGGAGCGGACGAACACTTTTCCGTTTTTCTTAAACGCAAGCCGGATCGCGATGCAGGTGTCCATATTTCCGGTGAAATCCAGATAGCCGATCGCACCGCCGTAAATGCCGCGCTTGTTGTTTTCCAGCTCGTTGATGATCTGGCAGGCACGGAGCTTTGGTGCACCGGAGAGGGTTCCGGCCGGGAGAACGGAATCGATGGCATCTACTGCGGTCTTGTCTTTCCGAAGCTGTCCTTTTACAGTGGAACCGATGTGCATGACGTGGGAGTAACGCTCGATTGACATGTATTTTTCTACTTCCACAGTTCCGAAATCACAGATCTTTCCGAGATCGTTTCTTCCCAGATCAACCAGCATGTTGTGCTCGGCACGCTCTTTTTCATCGGCGAAGAGTTCTTTTTCCAGCCGCTGATCTTCTTCATAGCTCTTTCCTCTCGGCCGCGTTCCGGCAAGCGGGAAGGTCCGGACCTCTCCGTCCTCGACTTTTACGAGAGTTTCCGGGGATGCACCGGCGATCTCGACATCATCACTCGAGAAGTAGAACATGTACGGCGACGGGTTCGTCGTTCGGAGGACGCGGTACGTATCGAGGAGGCTTCCCTCAAAATCAGCTTCGAGCCGGTTGGAGAGAACGAGCTGGAAGAGGTCTCCCTCGTGGATATAATGTTTGACCTGCTCGACTTTCTCACAGTACGCTTTCTCATCGAAGAGCGGGCGGAACTCGGATTTCAGGTGGCCGGCTTTCGTCTCGGCCGGTTTTCCAAAGCGGATCAGCTCTTCCATTTTTTCGAGTTCCTGTACGGCTTTTACGTAATTTTCTTCGAGATTTTCGGTTTCGATATTAATCATCAGTACGATTTTCTGACGGTAATTATCATAGGCGATGACCTTATCGAACAGCATCAGGTCGACATCTTTGAAATGTTCCTGATCTTCTGCGTCCAGCTTTAAGGTCGGCTCGCTGTACTTGATGTAATCGTAAGAGAAGTATCCGACGAGGCCGCCGGTGAAGGTCGGCAGTGTCGCGATCTTCGGACTTTTATTTTTCTCAATCAGGGTTTTGATGACGGCTCCCGGATGGGCTGTCTTTGCGGTCAGCCGGATCTGTCCGGTCGGAAGCTGTTCTTTGCAGCTTTCTGGAATATCTTCTACTTTTTTCATCTCTGCCGCATCGGCGGTGATTGTCAGGTTTCCGTTGACACAGGTGAGTTCCAGAGACGGATCGTAGCCGAGGAAGGTGTATCTTCCCCACTGTTTTTTATCCTCCACGCTTTCGAGCATGTAGCAGTGGCTGCTGACGCCCTGCAGGACTTTCAGTGTTTCTACTGGTGTACGGATATCCGAATAAATTTCTCTGCTTACCGGGATTTTCCGAAAAGCTCCCGATGCGGCTGCTTTTGAAATTTCTTCTAACGTCATCTGTTTCATCTTGTTATCTCCTCTCCTTGTGTCTGCAAAGGCTGTCATCAACACTGGTCCTCAGAACCAATTTCTGATATACAAAAAACCGCCCCCGGCAAAGAATCACTTTGTTCTTTGCCAAGGGCGGGTATATTTTTATACTCGTGGTGCCACCTTGTTTTGCGATTGCTCACACGCTCTGCAGAATACGATCATATTCCTGGCAACTAACGTATGCCTGCACGTTACAGAATACTCAGACGGTTTCCCGCTTTTCCCTGTACCCTCCGTGGTCCATTTGCTGATCCGCTTTCTGTCCGGCTTCCACCTTCCCGGGCTCTCTGTGAGTGCGCTTCCAACGTTATCTCCACTTCATCGGTTTCAAAGTATTTATTTTTTCTTATGGGCCGTATTATAGTCCCATTCTTTTTTGCTGTCAAGTAATTTTTTTGCTCTTTTTGTTCAAAGTCCGGTATTTTTATGATATTCCCGTGTCCACGCCGCAAGAGCTTCGTCCAGATCGCGCGGGAGCTCGACCTGCATTGCCTCGGTGATCTGGCGGTCCATCTCCCGTTTCGTCTCGGCATCCACTTTCCGTTCGGTGCACATCTGCTCATAGGCATCCTGTCCTTTGCTCATGTAGACCGCAAACAGCCAGCTCTTTAACGATGCTTTCGTGTGCAGCTCTTCATTTGCTTTCTGAAAGCACGTAAGTGCTTCATTCATCTGGAACAGACTTGCGTAGGCACAGCCCATGTTGTTGTAAATACTTCCGGTGAACTGGCTTCCCATGTTGGTTTCGTTTTCCTCGGTATCTTTCAGCGTTTCCTGGTAAACCTGGATCGCATTGATATATTTTTCGTGGTCGACAAGGTAATCTCCCTTGATTTTTTTCCGCACAATCTCCGGCTGCTCCTCGAACCGTTTCAGGCGCTCATTCATCTCACGGAACTGATCGTGGGAAAGATAATTGATCTCCTTGAAGATCGGCAGGATAAACTCACCGATGTTCTTTTTCTCCTCCAGAAGGACGTAGAGACGCTGGTACAGTCTTCTTAAGTGGAGTTCTTCTTTCATCCACACCAGCAGCTGCTCGTTAATGATGGTCTCGTCCAGCAGATAGATGTTGTGGTACAGGTAATAGCACAGTTCCTCGATGGAATAAATATTTGTGCTGATGTTGGAAATATAATACGGATTTTTCGCCCGTTTGACCTGACATAAAATATAACCGCTCATCGTTTACACCTCCCCCATCGTCTCGTGCCAGGTTTTGTGGCTTGCCGGGAACATATCGCCAAAACCCAAATCCTCTGCGGTGATCTGACACGTAACCGGAGAATCATACTCCAGACGCAGACGGATCCGTGTTGTCTTCGGCGGCCGTTTGGGCAGCCCGTCCAGCTTCATGGTATAGCGGTTTCGTTTTCCGCTTTCCATGGAGCTTACAACAAATTCCAGCTCCTCCGTTCCGTCGAGGATCAGCTCACATTCTTTTTCTGCTTCATACCAGTTCACACCGGCTGCAATCAGCGCATAGTATGCCGGAGAACCATTGATCGTCATCTCCATGCCGATGTTGTAGCGCACGAGGTCATTTCCGAGGAAGAGATAGCCCTTTAAGCGGCGCTCCTCCACTTTTTCGCGCGCGGAAAAGCAGGCGCCCTGTGCAAACAGGTTCGTTCCGCCAAAGATTCTTCTCTGGTTTTTCTTTAACTGACGCAGAGAGTTGTCGGCCCAGGCAAGGTCGAACTCCTCGCTCACCAGAAATACGCTGGAATAAATTTCATTCCCCATCGCTTCTCCCATCAGATGGCAGAAATCGCGGTCGCGCTCCATCGGCTCGATCGAAAGTGCGGCTTTTGGCCCCCGTTTTACGGTCACAGTTGCCGGCTTCGTTTTACGGCTGATGGAAAGTTCAGAAAACGATGCTTCCTCATCTTTCAGGAAAAACAGACCGACTTTACGGCTCCAGAGCTCCGGCTTCTGGTTCAGCACATGGCAGTAAAAGCTCTCGTCATGCTCCTGCAGGTAGGCTCTGCCGCGCGGCAGTCCGATTATCTTGTATGCTTCACGCACATTTTCCACAAATGGACGGGTCAGATGGCCCGTGGTGATCATCATCGCCTGGATCTGCTGGTCCGGACGCTCGATGCCGATCATCTTCAGTGCTTCGCGAAGGAACGTGCCAAGGACTTCTCCCGGCGTGTAATCCCGGTTTTCGATCTGGCAGATGCGGGATCCCATGCAGATCTCGTACAGATTGTCCAGCCAGATGCCGTTTTCCGCGTGAGCAGATTTTTCTGCATCCGGTCCTGTTTTCCACGTTTCCTCATTCCGTTTTTTGGCAATGGCGGTCGGAAATTCCACCGCCTCTTCTCCTTCTTTTACCGGGATGGAGACAGCCGTATGGGTTCCCCTGTCATAGCAGCAGAACTGGGAATATTTCTCTCCAAAATCAAATCCTAAAATCAAATTTTTCTGTTCCATGTCGTATCCTCCTGCTGCTTCTTTTCCTCCACAAGTGCAAAACAGTTCCGAACCAGAGCCTCCTGCTGCAAATACTTTTGGAATGCTTCTTCTGCTTTTTCCGAATCTCCTGCCGCGCGCGCTGCTTTCATCTGATTCAGAAGCTGGTACCGCGTCTTTCCTACTTTTGGTTCGCCGGTCATGGAGACGGTTTTCACCTCTGTTTTTCCCTCACCCTGACGGTTCGTAAAGGTCAGGTAATACTCCATTTTCTCGCCGTAGAACAGCAGAAACTCTTTCACAAAAATGCCCTGATACATATTGCGCATCGGTTCGCTCTTCCATGTTTCTTCGGCGTTTGTCCGGTAATGAATCGTCACCTTTGCCTCCGCTCTCTGGCGCTCCTCGATGAACATGCGGTCGCCGATCTGGAAGCCTTCGGTCAGGTGCTCCGGCAGATCCTTGTAGAAGGCAAAGCGGAGTCCCTGTTTCGTAAACGCCAGAAGCAGGGTATGCGCCTCTTTTTCTTCCTCCTCAGAAAGCTGCGGCTTCGTGGAAAGATGTTTCAGCATCGCAAGACGGCAGATCTCGTCCAGCTCCCAGCCCTGCTTCCAAGCGCGGTCCAAGTAGTCAAACATCTGATCCGAAAGCGGTTTTCCGTCCATAAAATAGCCGATCGCAAGATACGTCAGGTATGCCAGAATGACTTGCTCTTTTCCGCTCTGGCGGATGTAGCTCTCCAGCATTTCCTGCTCCCACTTCGGGTGGCTGCGCACAAAGACGGACCATGTCAGAATGCGCTCCTCCAGCTTGTCGCTTTCCATCTGGAAGCCGCGGATTTTATCCCATAAACTGCACATATCCTCAATAGAACCGGTGAAATAATCTCTCAGATAGCACAATACAATTTCATCGTAAATGCCCTGTTTTACCACGTAGGATGCCAGATAGAGAAGCTCCTCGTCCTCTGTAAACTCTTTTTCCAGAATCATCGCATGCGCCAGACGGAAGAGACACGACACCGGAATCTTCTCGTAGCCGTAACGATCTGTCAGGGCAAAGGCGCGGCTGTAACGGCCATAGCGCACCAGAAGCTCAATCGTAGAAATACGGTCCACCTTTGCATAAGCGCTATCCTCCAGCTCTGCAACAGCTGCCTCGGTCTCGCGCTCATCCGGATGGGCAAGATAATATTCCAGCAATTTCTGACGCACTGTTTTCCGGTAAGCACTGGAAAATGCGCTCGTGCGCGCTGCCTGCTGATACCAGGCAAGATTTTCTGCGGTAAGCTGCATCTCCTCTTCCTGCTCCCCGCACAGGTGTAGCAGCAGACCCGGATTTTCAATGGCAAAACCGCCGCAGGCACGGGCAAGCTCTTTATCCATAAACAATGGCTCTACGCGGCAGGTTTCTGTCACCGCATATCTTCTGCGCTGCTCATCTTCGAGAAGAATCCGCGCTTTTTTGCCGTACAGACGGATATAAGCACCCCGTTCCGTCATCGGATAGGATGTTTCGCCCGCCATCGCCGGATGGCAGACGATCACACGCGTAATTTTCGGATTTTCACACGTTACATGATGGGTAAACAGCACATTTGCGATCGCTTTTGCGCTGTCGGGATCTTCCGGTTTTTTCAGAAAAGTCCGGTACAGTGCGGCGTATTCGCGGTTCATGCGGCCTTTCTGGATCTGTCTTGCCGTGAAAACCTCCATCGCCGGGCGGTAGCTCTGGAATGTATGGCGGTCTTTTTCGCGGTTTTTGATCACGTTGGCGTAAATCAGCGCTTTCTTCTGGCCTGCCAGTGTGTTGCTGTAGGAGAAATACATCCGGATGACCTGCGGAAGGACCTCGTCGAACGACGCATCCATCGTTTCGATATAGTACTCGTACAGGCGCGTGATGCGGATGTTCCGCTCCACGGCTTTTGCATACCACGGGAAATATTCCTTCCGCACCGGGCGGCCCTTCATCACCAGTTTGCAGATGGCTTCGAGCACTTCATCGGATGGAAAACGCTCATAGCCCGCAGTCAGAATCTGATAGACATTCTCATCGAACGTTTTCATCGTCTCTGTAAGATAAGCGGCCCGTTTTAACAGTTCCCCGCTTAAAATGCCTTCTTTCTGCGCAAATTTCAGCACCTGAACGGTGAACGGCGAAATCCGGCGGAGCTGTCCCTCCTGGCGGAGATAGAGCTGTGCCGCATCCAGATACAGAAGCGGGCTCTTGCACCCGCACTCATAGCAAAGTTCCATCGCGTAGAGCTGACGGGTCAGCGACTGCTGCCAGGAATCGTCGGCATCAATGGCAAGCTTTAACAGAAAATAGCTTGCACTCTCCTGCCGCATCAGTGTTCCAAGGCGTGATACCAGCTCGGTATGGCCCACTTCCATTTTCAGCTTCCATGCCAGATACAGGTACGCTCCTTTTTTCTCCGCGGTGTCCAGCAGTTCCTGATGCTCTTTTACGTAAGAAAGCGTTTCTCTTGCTTTTCCGGTTTCCTCATGGCTCTCGTACAGCCATGCTTTTCCCAGCGTCACCCACGCCATGTCTCCGCCGGCTTTTTCGAACTGCTCGATGGCCTCCCAGGTGTCCTGATACCAGGTACGGTAGTCGCGTTTATGGACTGCCAGATCGAGATAGCCGCGCGCGATGGCAGTTATCTGACGGTCGCGCTCCGTATTTTTCCTGCTGGTCACATGTTTTTCGCTGTTTGTCACTTCCAGTTCAAAGCGAAGCTCCTGTTTTCCCTGACGCACCGTAATTCTGCCGTAATGGCGGCCGTTTCCGATTTTCTCCTGATGGATAATGTATTCCACACCGTAGACGCTTCCGATGAAATCTTCTGAAGTGACGACTTTCTTTTCCACTTCCAGAAAGTCTCCCTGCACCTCGATTTCCATGCGGACGTAGCCCCAGGTATTTTTATACAGATACAGTGTTTCCTTGCGCGGCTGGTCCACGGTAAGCACAGTTTTCTCCGGCTGTTCCGCCGAAAGCATCACCGGCTCTTTCTGACCGAGGGCAACCAGAAATTCCTCCAGGTGCTGAAATGTCACCGGCTTGTGGGACAGTCCCTGATAAAGTGCCATCTGCTCCGGTGCCTCTTTCTGAAGAAGACGTGCAAACTCTTTTTTTACAAAGAAGCGGTACGCTGCGCCGAAATCATGGCTTGCCAGATGCACAAAATCTGCCAGGGAATGAATCTCCTGTCCGGAAATGTTCATTGTCTTTCCTGCAATCGAGACGTGTACCCGCACGCAGCGTTCCTCCAGATTGCTGCTGACGGTGATGTTTCCACAGATTTCATCGCCTGCTTTTAATCCGCTGGTATCCACGCCGTACTCAATCGTACTCGCCGTTCCCTGGAACTGATTTTTCGCCAGAACGATTCTCTGATGATCTGTGGTCACAATTCCTTTTACTCTTCTCCCGTCTTCCGCTCCGATATTCAGCTCTCCGCGGAAATTCTGCCCCTCGTCCAGCGTCAGGGCCACCTCCGTCTCGGACAGCAGCAGATGGGGAACCTCATATTCAAATCTGCCGTTCAGCAGTTGTTCCAATCTTCTTCTCAATGTTTTTCACCTTATTTTATCTAAATCGTTTTCGTTCTTTTCCACAACGTCTGATTATACCCCAAGACGCACGGGATTGCAACGGAAAGGGGACGCTCCTTTTAATAGTCGAACAGCGAAAACTGGTTGCTTTCGGGCAGATCTCCGAAGACACCGAGGTCCGCCATAAAGTCGATAATCGTCTTGCTGACCTTGGTGCGGTCGCGGAAATCATCTTTCGAGAGGAATTTTCCGTTTCGTGCCGCAAGGACAACGGCGTCGGCCGCCTTGTCGCCCAGACCCTCGATCGAGTCGAGCGCCGGCATCAGATGTTTGTCATCGTAGACCTGGAAGCGGTGCGCCTGTGCCTTATAGAGGTCCACCGGCACGAAATCGAAGCCGCGGGCGTACATTTCCTGGACAATCTTCATATCCTTGACGGTTGCCTGCTCCTTCTGAGTCAGCGTGTCTTTCCGTTTTTCGTAATCTTTCATATAATATTCCAGCCGGTCGCGTCCCATGCACATGAGCTCGTAGGAAAATGCGGACGCACGAATGGAGAAGTACGCCGCATAGTACGCCAGCGGATAGAAAATTTTATAGTAAGCGATGCGGTACGCCATCATGACGTACGCCGCCGCGTGGGCTTTCGGGAACATGTACTTGATCTTTTTACATGACCAGATGTACCAGTCCGGCACGTCATGTGCCTTCATCTCCTCTTCCCACTCCGGTTTTAAGCCCTTTCCTTTTCGCACACTCTCCATGATCGTAAAGGAAAGCTCACTTTCGAGTCCCTTGTCGATCAGGTAGATCATGATATCGTCCCGGGTACAGATGGCGGTGGAAATCGTCGCCTTGCCCTCCTCGATCAATGTCTGCGCATTGCCGAGCCATACGTCGGTTCCGTGCGACAGACCGGAGATACGGATCAGGTCAGAGAACGACTGCGGCTTCGTGTCCAGAAGCATCTGGATAACGAAATCGGTACCGAACTCCGGCACGCCAAGACATCCAAGCGGGCAGCCGCCGATGTCCTCCGGCTTGATGCCGAGCGCCTCGGTGCTCTTGAACAGCGACATGACCTCCGGGTTATCGAGCGGAATCGTCTGCGCATCAAGGTGCGTGATATCCTCGAGCATACGGATCATGGTCGGATCATCGTGTCCGAGAATGTCGAGCTTTAAGAGGTTGGCATCAATGGAGTGGTAATCGAAATGGGTCGTAATGATGTCGGTTGTCATATCGTTCGCCGGATGCTGCACCGGGGTGAAGGAGTTGATATCCTCACCGAACGGCAGAACGATGATACCGCCCGGGTGCTGGCCGGTGGTACGGCGGATGCCGGTGCATCCTTCCACGATCCGGTCGATCTCGCAGTTCCGTTTGTGCTGGCCGCGCTCTTCGTAATAGTTCTTCACGTAACCGAACGCTGTTTTATCCGCCAGCGTACCGATGGTTCCCGCACGGAACGTCTGACCGGCGCCGAAAATAACCTCTGTGTATTTGTGCGCCTTACTCTGGTAATCACCGGAGAAGTTCAGGTCGATATCCGGCTCTTTATTTCCCTTGAATCCAAGGAACGTCTCGAACGGGATATCAAATCCCGCTTTTTTCAGCGGCTTGCCGCAGTTCGGGCAGACGGCGTCCGGCATATCGCATCCGGCGCGGCCGACATACTCTTTGACGCGCGGCGAATCGAACTCGCTGTAATGACACGACTCGCAGTAGTAATGCGGGCTCAACGGGTTTACCTCCGTGATTCCCGCCATCGTCGCAACGAACGAGGAACCGACGGAACCACGCGATCCTACGAGGTAGCCGTCCTCGTTCGACTTCCACACTAGTTTCTGTGCGATGATGTACATAACGGCATATCCGTTGGAAATAATGGAGTTCAGCTCCCGTTCGAGGCGCGCGGAAACGATCTCCGGCAGCTCCTCGCCGTAGATTTCATGCGCGCGGTCGTAACAGATTCTCCGCAGTGTCTTGTCGGAATCCTCGATGACCGGCGGAAATTTTCCGGCACGGATCGG
This sequence comes from Blautia sp. TF10-30, assembly GCF_003481245.1. Classification (NCBI taxonomy): domain Bacteria; kingdom Bacillati; phylum Bacillota; class Clostridia; order Lachnospirales; family Lachnospiraceae; genus Blautia; species Blautia sp. TF10-30. The sequence goes on along the minus strand of NZ_QUKM01000004.1, from coordinate 189,271 downwards.
GGAGATTTTCTCGACAAGGTCGGAGATTTTGCGCGGATTGGTGATGACGACCTCCTCCGCTTTCTCACTTCCGAGATACGAAAACTCTTCAAGCATCTCCTCGGTAGTGCGCAGGAACAGCGGTGCCTGCTCATCCGCGTCGTCAAAACCTTTTCCGGTCATGATGATGCGGCGGTAGATCTCGTCCTGCGGATCCATGAAGTGGACGTCGCACGTTGCCACAACAGGCTTATGGAACTGCTCGCCGAGTTTAACAATGCGCCTGTTGATCTCCTTTAAATCCTCCTCGCTCTCTACGGCAGAAACGTCCTCTTTTTTGATCATGAACGCGTTGTTGCCGATCGGCTGGATTTCCAGATAATCGTAGAAGTCCACGAGACGCGCAATCGCCGCATCCGGTTCACCGCGCAGGATTGCCTGGTAGAGTTCGCCCGCCTCGCAGGCAGATCCGATCATCAGACCGTCCTGATATTTCAGGTAGACGCTCTTTGGCAGCTTCGGCCGGCGGTTGTAGTATTTCAGGTGGGATTCCGACACGAGGCGGTACAGATTGACACGTCCCGTCTCGTTCTTTGCCAGAATGATCGCATGGTACGATGGAAGCTTGCGCACAGCCTCCTCCGATACTTTTCCCTGCGCATTCAGGTCATCCAGAGTCAGAATATTGCGCTCCTCCAGCATTTTTACGAATTTCACGAAAATTTCCGCCGTACAGCCGGCATCGTCCACCGCACGGTGATGGTTTTCCAACGATACGCCGACCGCCTTCGCAACGGTATCCAGCTTGAAACGGTTCAGGCCCGGCAGCAGGAAACGCGCCATGGCGACGGTGTCCGCCGTTGTAAATTCCCGCTCGATCCCCTGCAGGACGCAGTTGTGCTCGATAAAGCTCATATCGAACGAAGCATTGTGGGCAACCATAACGGCTCCCTCACTGAACTCCAGGAATTTCGGCAGCACCGTTTCGATGTCCGGCGCGTCAAGAACCATGTTGTCGTTGATGCCGGTCAGGTTCTCAATCCGGAACGGGATCGGGACTTTCGGGTTGACGAAGGTGGAAAACTTATCGACAATCGCTCCGTTTTCCACACGGACGGCACCGATCTCAATGATTTTGTTGACAACCGGGGAAAATCCCGTCGTCTCGATATCGAAAACAACGTAGCTTCCGTGGATGTCCTGTCCTTTGCTGTTGACAACGATATCTTTCAAGTCGTCGACGAGATAAGCCTCCATGCCGTAGATGACCTTGAACGGAGCCGAAACTTTTTTCAGCTCATCTTTTGTCGCATCCGGGTGCTCTGCCTGGTATTTTTTCCGGTAAGCGCCGTCGATCGCCTCGATCGCATGGTTTGCCTCCGGGAAGGACTGCACCACGCCGTGATCGGTGATCGCGATCGCCGGATGGCCCCACTCGTAGGCACGCTGTACCAGACGGGCAGCATCGGTGACACCGTCCATATCGCTCATCTTTGTATGGCAGTGCAGCTCCACACGCTTCACCGGACTCGTATCCTGACGGCCGGTACGGAAATCGGTGATCTTTTTGATGCCCCAGACAGACATAACCGTCAGATCGTGGTCGAACGCATCGACGGTCGTTTTTCCTTTTACTTTAATGAATGCGCCTTTTTTGATCGCATCCTTTAATTCCGGCACTTCCGCGTTCTGGACGAAAATCTTGACGCCGATGGTATCCGTAAAGTCGGTGATCGTGAACATGAAAATCGTACGCTCATTCCGGATCTCGCGCATATCCACACTCTGGACTCTTCCTCGGATGACAACATCACCGATCTCATCGCCGATTTTCAGAATCTCCACGCTCTCATCCTCGAAATCTCTTCCGTACAGCACATCCGGATTGGAGGATTTGCGCGGCTGATTGTCCGCATTCCGGCTGAAACTGCCCTTGCCTTTCTTGAAGGAACCGCGTCCGCCGCCGGAAAAACCTTTTCCCCTTCCGCCGTCTGCTGCTTTTTCTTTTTTCGCCTCGCCGCCCTTGGCTGCTGCGGCTGCTTTTGGCTGTTCGCCTGCTGCTTCCGCCTGCTCTTCCATCCGGTTCTGCTCTTTTTCGCCGAGCATCTCACCGTAATGGGTATGCGCCAGAACGTGGCGCACTTCCTCCCGGATGCGGAGCTCGGAATTTCTCATGGCGCGGCTCTCGCCCTCCGGCTTTCTCATCTCGGTTTCCACGATCAGGTCGAAGCCGCACCGCTCACAGAAGATTTTCTCGAGAATGTGGACCAGCTCCTCCTCGCGCTCCTTTGCCACAACGGAATCCACGAGCACCAGGTGCATTTTGTTCGTCTCCGGGAAGGTAATCTCGGCAGTCGAAAACAGATGATTCAGAAAGACACTGTGGTTTTTCAGCTCGAGCAGGATACTCGGACGGTACACCTCCAGAAAGTTTTCCGGCGTATACTGGCGCGACAGATAGAACCGCTCAATAATCTTCACGCGCAGCGGCACGTTGGAAAAGAGCTGCTCCTCGATCTGGCGCTCCAGCTGATAAATATATTTTTTGTGAATCCACTGATGGCTGACCACATAGATCCGCAGCAGATCTTTTTTCTTATTGATCGATACCCGCGAAACCTCCACGGTATCGAGAAGCTCTGCCATGCCCCCTTCGATTCTCAAATCCGGAAATACTTCCTGAAACTGTTTTTCCATTCCTATTCCTGCTTTCTTTTTTACTTGCCCCAGTGATCCAGCTCGTCCTTTAAGACGGACAGCAGCTCGCTCTCCGGTACTTTTTTCACGATTTCACCTTTTTTAATTAAAATGCCGACGCCTTTTCCGCCTGCAACACCAAGATCCGCCTCTTTTGCCTCGCCCGGTCCGTTGACCACGCAGCCCATGACGGCAACCTTGATATCAAGATCGTAGCCCTGCACCAGTGTTTCCACCTGGTTTGCCAGTCCGATCAGGTCAATCTGGGTCCGTCCGCAGGTCGGACACGATACGACCTCAATGCCGCCTTTTCGAAGTCCCAGGGTCTTTAAGATCCGTTTTGCGGATTTGATTTCCTCGAGCGGATCGCCGGTCAGGGAAACACGGATCGTATCTCCGATGCCCTGATATAAAATAATACCGAGCCCCACTGCCGATTTGATGTTGCCGGAATACAGCGTTCCTGCCTCCGTAATGCCGACATGAAGCGGATGATCCGTCTGGTTCGTGATCAGCTCATGCGCTTTTGCACACATCATCACATCAGACGATTTGATACTGATGACGAGATTGTCATAGCCCATCTCCTCAATGATCCGCACTTTGTCGAGCGCGCTCTCCACCAGGCCCTCTGCCGTTACGCCGTTGTATTTTTCCACCAGCTCTTTTTCGAGTGAACCGCTGTTGACGCCGACGCGGATCGGAATCTGGCGTTCTTTTGCTGCATCTACAACCGCCTGGATCCGGTCGCGGCTGCCGATGTTGCCCGGGTTGATGCGGATTTTATCGGCTCCGTTTTCGATCGCGGCGATCGCCAATCGATAGTCAAAATGAATATCTGCTACAAGCGGAATCGAGATCTGCTTTTTGATCTCGGACAGCGCCCTGGCTGTCTCCATGGTCGGGACGGCGCATCGGATAATGTCACATCCGGCTTCCGTGAGCGCCTGGATCTGCTTTACGGTTGCCTCCACATCTTCTGTTTTGGTATTCGTCATGGACTGGATCAGAATCGGATTTCCGCCTCCGATGACCCGGTCGCCGATTTTCACAACTCGTGTATTTGCTCTGCTCATTGTCTTTCCTCCATTTATTTTCTCCGTGATGGCATAAAAATCTTATTTTATTATAAGACAATTTTTTCTCTGGCACAACCGTCTTTTCTCTTGCAATTTTTTCCCAAATTTTCTATAATGCTAGGAGTGATTTTTTTTGATTCAACTGGAAAGGAAGACATACAAACGATGAAAAAGATGATCCTCGTAACCTCGCCGCCGGCGTGCGGAAAGACATACATTTCAAAACAGCTCGCCAAGGAGCTGAAACACGTTGTTTATCTCGACAAGGACACAGTCATTCCGCTGTCGAACCGCGTTTTCAAAGCGGGCGGACAGGAAATCAACCGCAGTTCTGATTTCTTCGAGGAGAATATCCGCGATTATGAATATGAAGTAACGGTCAATTTCGGACTGGAAGCACTCGAGTATGACGATATTGTGCTGATCAACGCACCATTCACACGCGAAGTGCATGATGAGAAGTTCCTGAAAAACTTCTCCAAAAAGCTCGCTGACCATGGGGCAAAGCTTGTTGTGATCTGGGTTGTCACAAAACCGGAGATCTGCCACCAGCGCATGATCGACCGCAACTCCGTGCGCGATACGTGGAAGCTGGAGCACTGGGATGAATATGTGAAAACGATCGACTACTCCATCCCGGAAGCACTGAAGAAAATGAGCAGCTGCCTCGATCTGATGCTGTTCTACAATTCTTCGGATGAAGAATATCAGAAATCCATGGAGATGGTTATCTCCCGTCTCGAAGACGAATAACGACTAAACGAAAAAAGAGAATTTTGCCGGACCTCATTTTTACAGTCTGCAAAATTCTCTTTTTATTTATAGAAACTATTTTCACATCCGATACAAAAGATAATCCGCCGCTGCCGCCCACAGCACCCAGGAAACGCAGAAAACTGCGAACACACTCTTATATCCGAGTACGGCAAAGTGGACGCGCCATTTTTCCTTCTGCGTGAATTTCTCCGGGTTTTTGCCTTTTACCATCAGCATTCCGGCGATCACGAACATGCCGAGGGCCGCGATCAGCAGCAAGCCGTCTTTCGCCGCCTCAAGGGCAGCGCGGAACGTGAATCCCCCAAAGAGGAATCCTCCCAGCAGCAGCACAGCTGCCGCAGCGCCGCCGGAGAGCAGGCCGATTGTAAATGCTCTGCCGAGATCACAGCAGATGTTCTTTATCTTTTCCATGTTTTACAATTCCTTATTTTCTTCTAACGCATCACAGAAATGACATGCCACAAAGTGATTGTTGCCCACGTCTTTTAATTCCGGCATCTGCTGTCGGCAGATGTCTTTTGCGTACTTGCATCTTCCCTGGAATTTGCAGCCCGGCTTCGTGTTGATCGGGCTCGGCACCTCGCCTTCGAGGCGGATTTTTTTGCGGTCGCGCTCTGCCTCTACTTTCGGGTCCGGAATCGGAATCGCGGAGAGCAGTGCCTGTGTGTACGGGTGGCGCGGGTTGGCGTACAGCTCCTCGGATGTCGTCAGCTCGACGAGCGTTCCCAGATACAGAACCGCCACACGGTCGGAAATATGTTTGACCATCGACAGATCATGCGCAACGAAAAGATAGGTCAGACCCATCTTCTTCTGTAAGTCCACAAGCAGGTTGACGATCTGCGCCTGAATCGAAACGTCGAGTGCGGAGATCGGCTCATCGAGAACGATGAACTCCGGCTGCACGGCAAGCGCACGCGCGATACCGATTCGCTGGCGCTGTCCGCCGGAAAACTCGTGCACGAAACGGTTCGCATGCTCGCGGTTCAGTCCGACCAGCTCCAGATATTTGTAGATCATCTCCTGGCGCTCTTTCTTATTCTTTGCCAGATGGTGAATGTCGATGCCCTCACCGATGATGTCGGCAACGGTCATACGTGGGTCGAGCGATCCATACGGATCCTGAAAGACCATCTGTACCTGTTTTTTGAAGGCAAACCGCTCTTTTCCGTTTAACGCATGGACATCGGTTCCCTTGTAGAGCACCTGTCCGTCGGTCTTGTCATACAGGCCGATGCAGGTACGGCCGCACGTTGTCTTTCCACATCCGGACTCGCCAACCATTCCAAGTGTCTCACCCTTGTAAATTTCGAAGGAGACATCATCCACGGCCTTTAAGGTCGCATGGTTTCCGACCTGAAAATATTTTTTCAGATGGGAAACGGAAAAAAGCACTTCTTTTTCGTTATTTTCCATTACAATTCTCCTCCTTCCAGATTTGGCATTTCTACTTTTGGTGCCATCGGGTGATGGAGCCAGCAGGCAGCTTTATGCTCGCCGCCGAATTCCGTTGCCTCCGGCATCTCTTCCTTACAGATCGGCATACAATAGCTGCACCGCGTGCAGAACGGACATCCGACCGGCGGGTTTAAAAGATCCGGCGGAGTTCCCGGAATTGTCGCGAGTTCCTGCTTGTTTTTCAAATCCAGACGCGGTACGGAACGGATCAACGCCCAGGTATACGGGTGACGCGGACGATAGAAAATATCCTCACACGTTCCGCTTTCCACGATAATACCGGAATACATGACAGCAATCTTCTGTGCGATATTCGCCACAACACCAAGATCATGTGTGATCATGATAACGGACGTCTGGTTTTTCTTCTGCAGATTCTTGATAATATCGAGAATCTGTCCCTGAATTGTCACATCGAGTGCGGTCGTCGGCTCGTCACAGATCAGAATTTTCGGATCACAGGCAAATGCAATCGCGATCATAACACGCTGACGCATACCGCCGGAAAATTCGTGCGGATACTGTCTGACACGTTTTTCCGGCTCCGGGATGCCGACCATGCGCAGCATCTCGACAGCCTCCTTTGCCGCTTCCTGTTTTGTCATGTTTTTATGGCCCATCAGATTTTCCATAATCTGTTTTCCGACACGCATCGTCGGATTTAAGGAAGCCAGCGCATCCTGGAAAATGATTGCACACTCGCCGCCTTTGTAATGCTGCCACTGTTTTTTGTTGTATTTCAGAATATTCTCTCCATGATAGAGAATTTCACTGTTCTCTTTCATCTCACCCTGCGGGGCCTTGATGAGGCCCATGATGGATTTCGCCGTTACAGATTTTCCGCAGCCGGATTCGCCCACAATTGCGAGCGCCTGACCTTTCTCGAGAGAAAACTGTACACCGCGGACTGCCTTTACTTCACCGGCATAGGTGTGATAAGAGACTCTTAAGTTTTTTACTTCCAGAATCGGATTGTTTTGTTCGTTCATATCGTTATCTCCCACTTATTACTGGCGAAGTCTCGGATCCAGGGCATCGCGCAGGCCGTCTCCCAGAAGGTTGAATGCCATAACGATGATACAGAGCACGAGACATGGGAACAGAAGCTGTGACGGATAGAAATCCATGTTCTGCTGTCCCATCGAAATCAGGACACCAAGGCTGATCGACGGTGCCTTGAGGCCGATGCCGAGGAAGCTAAGACCTGCCTCCGTAAAAATAAACATCGGGATTGCCGTCGCCGTATCCAGAATCAGGATACCCAGCATATTCGGTACATAGTGTTTTAAGATGATGCGGAGCGGTTTTGCACCGAGCACCTCCGCCGCGTAAACGTATTCCGTCTCACGGAGCTGTTTGATCATACCGCGCACCTGACGTGCCGTGTTACACCATGCGGTGACACTAAGCGCGACCAGAAGTGCAAACAGGTTATTTCCAAGAATCATCATGATCAGAATCGTAAGAAGCAGAGACGGAATCGAGTTGATAACCTCGATGATCCGCATCAGAACCTCATCGACCCAGCCGCCGAAATGTGCCATCAGCGCGCCATATACCGTTCCGATGATGAGTTTGATTGCCGTTGCAACGATCGCGATGATCAGTGATGCCCGCGCGCCGACCCAGACTCTTGAGAAGAGGTCACGTCCCAGGTTGTCGGTTCCAAACCAGTATTTTGACGATACGCCCTGGTTTTTCTCGGCGATATTCATGGATACATAATCATATCCTTTGATATGCGGTCCGATGATGACCATGACAAGCAGAATGCCGAGCACAACAAGAGATCCCATTGCGATCGGATTTTTGCGGAGCCGTCTCCAGGCGTCCTGCCAGTAGGAAATGGTCGGGCGGTCAATCCGGTTCGCATCTTCCTCGGTGTATCCTATTACTTTAAATTTTTCCGGTGTTAATGCTGCCATAATATCCTCCTTATCTGCTCTTTCCTGTCAGACTGATTCTCGGGTCAACGACCACGTACAGCAGGTCCGTGATAAAGAGAACACCGATGTAAAGTGCTGCGATAATAACCGTCTCTCCCATGATAATGGAAAGATCCTGGTTATTGACCGCCGTCACATAATACTGTCCGATTCCCGGGATGGAAAAGATGCTCTCGATGAAGAAGGAGCCTGTGATACACATGGCAACCGACATCGGAAGCTGTGTGATAACCGGGATAAACGAGTTCCGAAGGATATGGCGGCGGATAATCTGTCCGCGGCTTAAGCCCTTCGATTCAGCAGTCAGCACGTAATCCTGATTGATCACATCGAGCATCGAGGTTTTCAGCAGACGCGCATACGTTGCAATATAAGAAAAGCATCCTGTCAGGGTCGGAAGAATCGTGTATTCCCATCCTCCGAACCACAGATCCTTTCCCGCAGGCCAGCCGATCGTCGGCAGAACCTTCAGGTTACCTGCGAAAATTTTCTGAAGCATCAGACCAAAGATCAGGTTCGGAATGGAAATCAAGAGGACCGACAGGGCGATCACCATATAGTCCCAGAAGCTTCCCCTCCTCATTGCCGCAAGAATTCCAAGCAGCAGACCGATCGTGATACCGACCAGCACCTGCTGGATACCAAGGCGGGCGGATACCGGAAGACGGTCATGAATCAGCTTCTGTACCGTCTGTCCCGCATAGACAACAGATTCCCCGAACTCTCCCTTGCAGATTCCCTTCATTGTGATCACATAGCGCTCCATCATCGGCTTGTCGAGGCCGTAGCGCTTATAGAGGTTTTCCTTTACGGTCGGCGAGAGCTTGCTCGCACGCTCCGTCAGCGGATCTCCCGGAACCGCTTCCAGAAGGAAAAACGTGGCCGTTGCAATCAGAAACAGTGTGATCAGCATTTCTGCAAAACGGCGCAGTAAATATTTTGGCATAAAAATCCTCTCCCTGTCCGGTCTTTTCCGACCGGAATTTTTATTATGATAGCGAAAGAAGAGCCTATTGTTTCATAAGCCCTTCTTCCCTCATTTCTTCTGTTTTGCTGCTTTTTTATTTCTGTACAGATGCTCTGTAAAGCTCCTGGCTTGCGCCGAAGGAGGATGTGTAGAAATCTTTTACCCAGTTCTGATAATAGTAATGTTTATCAGAGTAGTACAGCGGTGCAACACCACAATCCTGTGCAACCAGCAGATCTTCCAGCTTCTGGTAAATCTCAAGGCGTTTTGCGTTGTCGTTCTCTCCGGTCAGAGAATCGATCAGGCTGTCGTACTCGCTGTTGCTATAGAGGCCGTAGGAATCATAAACGCCTGTCTTCATGACGTTCAGGAAATCCAGCGGATCGTTGTAATCGCTGAACCATCCGCCTACAAAGATATCGTAGTTCTTGTTATCGCGCTCGTTTGCAAACATCTGGTAATCGCCAACGGTGTTCAGCTCTACCTTTACGCCCAGATTCTGGGAAATGGACTGCTGCAGGTACTCTCTCTCGAGCTGATTCTCGGTAGCAGAACCCTGGGACAGCAGTGTAATGGTGATGTCTTCCGGTTTGTCGGTGATACCAAGCTCATCAAGGCCTTTCTGGAACAGTGCTTTTAACTTGTCTGCATCTCCTGCATACTGCTCATATTCCTCTTTCATGGTCTCCGACGCCTGCTTGCGGTAGGAAGTTCCGTCGAGCGTGATCGCCGGGGAAACGAAGCCGTAAGCTGCGGTGTATCTTCCGTAAACAGCTGATACCATCTCCTCACGGTTGATGGAGTAGGAAATTGCCTTGCGGATGTTTACGTTTTTCATCAGACCGGATTTTCCGCCCTCAGACTGCTCGTAGCACAGAACCATAGTTCCCGGGTACTCGGTGGTCATGGTCTGCATATTGCCTGCTTCTACTTCTTTGTCATATTTTGCAATGTAATCGCCTGCTGCATCGAAAACGTCCAGCTGTCCGTTATCGAACATGGTTGCTGCTGTTGCGTTCTCTGCTACACAGTACCAGTTTACCTGATTCAGTTTTACGTTGTCCTTATCCCAGTACTGGTCATTCTTCACCCATGTCATGGAGTTATCTTCTACCAGGTTTGTCATGGCAAACGGTCCGTTGTAGACACATTTTGTCCAGTCTTTTCCCCACTGGTCTCCGGCTGCCTCTGCGACATCCTGACGGGTCGGGTAAAGCGGAGTTGCTACCAGCTTGGACTGGAAGGTCGGATCCGCTACCTTTAAGGTAACCTCGAAGGTGTAATCGTCAACTGCTTTGATTCCGATCTCATCGGCAGAACCCTGTCCGTTATAATACTCCTCTGCTCCTACTACGTTGAACAGGAAGAAAGAATAGGAATATCCGTATTCCGGATTTAACAGACGTTTCCAGCCGTACTCATAATCTGCTGCGGTAACCGGCTGTCCGTCGGACCATTTTGCATCCTTTCTCAGATGGAAGGTATAAACCAGTCCGTCATCGGATACGTCCATGGATTCTGCACCGGCATACTCGAAACGGTCTCCGTTTTCATCTGCCACGTCACGCATCAGTCCTTCATAGCACTCCGCCATCATCCAGCGCCATCCCATATCCTGCACATCGAAATTGTTTCCAAAGGATACCGCGCGAAGATTGATCTGTCCGTCCACTTCACCTGCAGTCTCCGGTGCTGCTGAATCCGCTGCTCCAGTACTGGTTGATGCCGCTGTAGCATTGTCAGCAGTTGCTACCTGTGCCTCTCCGCTGCTTCCGCATCCGGCCAGAAGACCGGCTGCCATGCATCCTGCCAAAAGCAGAGAAACGACTTTGTTTCTTTTTCTCATTGGTGTTCCTCCTTTGTTTTCCGCAGACCCTCCCCGGCTGATCCGGCTATGTCTGCACACGGGCCATTGTTTTTCATATAATTATCCTGAATTTTTTCTCTTATTCGGACAATAGCACGAAATAATACCTTGTTTTTTCAATCTTTTCACGTGATTTTAGCCCAACTTTTATCAGAATATCGAAAAATATCTTTTTTGTCAATCTTTTTTCCTACACATTTTGTATTTTTTAAGTGCGCAACAATTCGGTATCAAAAGGAAAAGAAGGAGGCTGCCGTCGCACACAGCATTCTCCTTCTTCTTTTTCTTTGCTTTTTCTCTTTTATTCCGCTTTTGCATCCATCTGCCGCAGGCTGTGGATCAGCTCCTCACAGATCTCCAGCTCGCTCTTTCCGTCCGTCTCGATGATAATGTCGGCTGCGGCCTCATATTTCTCACGGCGCTTGCTCATCAGATCTGCGATAAACGGAACGGTTTTGTTGTTCTCGATCAGCGGTCTGTCGTGGCTGTCTTTGACACGGTCTAAAATCGTCTCCGGCTTTGCAGTCAGAAGAACAACGCGGCCGTTCTTTTTCATCTCCGCAACGTTGCACTCACGCATCGGAGTTCCGCCGCCGCACGAAATGACAACGTTTGTTCTCGACTGCATTTCAATCAGAAGATTCGTCTCGCAGTCACGGAAATACTGTTCGCCGTAAGTCTCAAAAATATCGGAGATGCTCATACCGGCACGCTCTGCGATGATCTGATCCATCTCGATGATATCCATGGCAAACACGGTTTTGAGATAATCGGAAATGGTGCTCTTTCCGGCTCCCATGAAGCCAATCAGTACAATATTATAATTGAACAGCTTTCTTGCCTGAATCTTTTTACTGTTTCTTGTGATGCTCTCGAAAACATCCGCCACTTCGTTTTTATGGCGTTTTTCCTGCATCCGGCGTTCCAGCCATTCCTTCTGTTTTGCTTCCTGCTCCGGCTGGAGAATCGGCACGTTATTTGCTTCTTTATATACCATAATGTCCTCGACAATACGGTTTCTCATCAGCAGCGCATCCAGAATAATCTCATCGCACTGTCCGAGGCTCTCTCGTAATACTTCCAACTGATTCATGTTTTTATCCTTTCCAGACTTGTGTGTACTTGTTCGCACAGCCCTCTTCCGGTATTTTTGTCGTATTTTTTGACATTTTCTGTTATTATAGCAGTTGTCCTCCGGAATCACAACAAAAATTTGCACAAAGGTGCGAAAAGCCCATGGAATCTTTTCAGAAATCCATGGGTTTTGGTATATTTTTATTTAAGATCGTCTTTCGAATCCGCATGATACCTGTTCTCCCAGGCATCTTCTGTGGATAACTTCTCATCAGAGTTCAGAAAACTCAGCTCTGCCCCCCCCCCGATTTCAGATTCTTTTTCAGCTTTTCAATCTGAATCGAAGTCTGTTTTTCTTCGGATATGGTGTTCAGCTCCTCGCAGATGGCATCTTTGATATCGAGCAGACACTCGAGCATCAGCGGGCTGAAGGTACCGCACTCGCCGTTCAGGATCATCTCGATGGCTTTCTCGTGCGTGTATGCCGATTTGTAGACACGCTCGCTTGTCAGCGCATCGTAAACATCGGCAATCGATACAACCTGGGCTGCAATCGGGATCTCCTCACCTTTTAAGCCGTCCGGGTAACCCTTTCCGTCGTACCGCTCATGATGCCAGCGACAGATCTGGTACGCAATCTGTACCAGCTTCTCGTCCTGATACAGTTCCAGGCTCTTCAGCATGGACGCTCCGATCAGGGTATGTTTCTTCATCTCCTCGAACTCTTCTTTCGTCAGCCTTCCCGGCTTATTTAAAATGTTCTCGTCAATGCCCATCTTTCCGATATCGTGCAGCGCGGATGCCGTTGTGATCATCAGCTGATCGGACCAGCTTAAGTGGTAGCGGTCTGTCTTCTGTACCAGACGCTCGAGGAGCATACTGGTCAGAACGTTGATGTGGTGGACATGAAGTCCGCTCTCGCCATTCCGGAATTCCATGATATGGCTCAGGATACTGATCATCATCTGATTGTTTTTCTCTTTTTCGTAAATCTGCTCGGTGACGAGCGTCACGAGACGGCGCTGTTTTGCATATAATTTGATCGTGTTGAAGACACGCTGGTAAACAACTTTTGCATCAAACGGACGACTGATATAATCGGATACACCCTGCTCATACGCACGGCGCACAAATGCGGTGGAATCCTCGCTCGATATCATGATGACCGGAACCTCTTCGATCCAGTGGTTGCGGTTCATGTAGTCAAGCACTCCGAAACCGTCCATGCCCGGCATGACGATATCCAGAAGGATCAGCGCAAGGCCTGTTCCGTATTCTTCCAGCAGACGCAGGCACTCTTCGCCGGTGGAAGCCTCGATGATATCGTATTCATCCTGCAGAATCTCCGAGAGGATGATACGGTTCATCTCGGAATCATCCACGATCAGGATGCGCTGTTTTTCTCTGCGGTTTTCCTGACGGACAACATCGTCCTGACAACCCAGGATCTGGTCTTTCTCGGTGACAACCATGTTTTTCCGTTGTTTTGCAAGATACATCAGCTGATCGGCACGCATCGCAGCTTCGCCGATCGTCTCATCTCTTGTCAGAACACCTCCTACGCTGACGGAAAGACGCATCTTCGAGTAGCCCGGCACCTGTGCCTCATGGATCTGTGACTGAATCTGTTTTAATTTCTGTACAAAGTTTTCCTCATCCATCTCCGGCAGAACCAGCAGAAATTCGTCTCCTCCTAAGCGGATCAGACGGTCGGTACGTCGGGTGCAGCGGTTGACGGTCTTTACAATGGTGTCAAGCGCCATATCTCCGGCATTGTGGCCGTATGTATCGTTGTATAATTTGAAATCATCGAGATCGATCATGGCTACGCCGCAGCAAAAGCTGGCGTCCCGGATCTGGTCTTCGAAGTAGCGGCGGTTGAATACTCCGGTCAGCGCGTCACGATACAGCTCTTCGCTGTAGCTGTTCAGCTTGCTTACCAGATTCTGGCGTCCTTCGGAGTCCATCAGTGTTTTATCGTCGAGACGGTTGATCATCTCGATCACGCATGGTTCTCCTTCGATCTCCACGTATCTTGCAATGACCTGATACACATTCGACGCAATGCATTCCAGTTTTGATTTCTGCGATTTCTCCCGCAGGGCTTTTTCGGAAATACAGTTAAGGCACGGCATCGCTTTGTTCCATACTGCGTAGCATTCACACAGCTTGCCATTCTCTTCATCGATAATAAAATATCCGATCTCATCCGGACGGAGAACCCGCACATACATGAAAATATTCTTCAGATGTTCCACCAGACGTTCTGCCTGTTTCTGTGTCATCTGAACATCCTTAGAAGGCTCTTTCTTATTTATTTTTTCACATTCCGGCAATTCGGTCTGATTCATCTGTTTCCCTCTCTTCTCCCCGGTACACACAAAACTTCATTACCCCTTTGTGTGCTTCCGCGTTTTGCTACATTTTCCCATTTTAATTACAGTTATACATAATAGTGTAACGATTGTTTCCCGTTTCGTCAAGAAAAAAGTGTACAAAAACCGTCCTGTAATGGAAATTTATTCAAAAAAACCGACCGGTTTTACGCGGTCGGTTTTTTCTTCTTATCATAGAAGACACGGCTGTATAACTGCGGATAGATGTTGCTGCAGGAGAGCGCCGGTCCTTCAATATAGCGGTAATGATCGAAATCGTAAACACCGTAATCCGGCTCGGAGTTATCCAGCCAGAAAGCATTGATGCCGTAATCGTAGTAGTTCTTCTTGCATACGTCCCAGACATATTTTCTTGTCTCCGGATTGAACACGTCGATCTCAACGCAGTCACCCTGGAAATCGTATGTCTGCTTTTTCGCGCAGACTGTCCCTGTATGTTTTTCATTTTATTAATTTTTTTTGTCTGTTTCTTGAAGTTTTTATCCGATTTCTAACACTATTTTGATCTTTTTACCAAATTTGCGGAATGGGCTTTATTTTTAACTGCACAAATTCCATTTCTTATGATAGAATATTTACGAAAAAATAAAGTATCTGATTCACTATACTTTGATTCACAATAAAATGAGGGAGTAATCCATGATTCAAACGAAAGATTCGAACTTAACCTTCCGCCCGCTGACCATCGACGACGCAGAGCAGTACAATGCACTTCTGCGCTACGCCTTTCAGGTTACAGAGCAGGAGCTTTCCGAAAGCGGATGGAAAGACGATGAAATCAAGCAGTCCAAATTCCCGGTTCTCGTCCGTGCCGATGTGCTCGGCTGTTTCTGCGAGGAGGATCTGGTATCACAGTTCGCGGTTTATCCGCTGGACATGAATATCTACGGTGTCCGCTATCCCGTCGGTTTTGTCACCAGCGTCTGCACCTACCCGGAATACACCGGCCAGGGCATCATGAAAAAGCTGATGATCCGGAGTCTCACGCGCATGCGGGAAAACCACCGTTCCTTTGCGCTTCTCTATCCCTACTCTATTCCGCTCTACCGGAATCTTGGATGGGAAATCATTTCCAATAAGATGACATACACCATCAAGGACACGCAGGTGCCGCGGAAACTCAAAGCCCCTGGCTATGTGCGCCGCGTGGCATGGGATGACAAGGATTTTAAGGAACTACATACCAAATTTGCTTCGAAGACGCACGGCTGCCTCTACCGCAACAATCTGGCGTGGGAAGAATATTTCCGCTGGGATGAGGATGATACCGTCGTTGCGATCTACTATTCCGCTGATGATGTGCCGTACGGCTACATGGTCTATCTGATCAGCTCCGATATCATGCATATCAAAGAGATGATCTATCTGAACCGTGAGGCGCAGCTGGGACTCTGGGAGTATATTCATGCACACGATTCCATGATCGATGAGGTCAAAGGAAATAACTACTACAGTGAACCCATCGCGTTCGAGCTTGAGGACAGCGATATCAAAGAAACGATTCGCCCGTACTCGATGGGGCGTATCATCGATGTCGTGCAGTTTATGGAACATTACGCCTGCGACCCGGACGAGCCGGATGTGTGTATCCGTTTTGAGATCGAGGATGAGCTGCTTCCGTGGAACAATGACAGCTTCACATTCTTCTTTGAAAAAGGACACTGTGTGCCGACCGACCGCGAGCCGGACCATGTGATGAAAATGACGATCGCATCGCTCACGACACTGCTGCTCGGCTACAAGACGGCTTCCAAGCTGTATGAGATGGCGCGCATCGAAACGACGCCGCAGACTGTGGAATGCCTGGACGACCTGCTCTTCCACCATATTCCATATGTTTCGGACTATATTTAATTTATTTTACGCATTGCAAAAGAGGGACTCCCGTGAAAGGAATCCCTCTTTTTCTATGTAACATTTTTTAGTTTTCTTCCAGTTTGATTTTCTCCTGCAGCACAACGCAGCCTGCCATATCGCCGATGACGTTGACGCAGGTGGCACCCATGTCACACAGTGTGTTGATGCTGATGTAAACGCCCATGACGCCGGCCGGAAGACCTGCCATCGTGGCGAGTGCTGCGAATGATGCGATCGCGCCGCCCGGGATACCCGGTGTTCCGACAGAAAGCAGGACGTTGGCAAGCAGAATGATCACCATCATCGAAATGCTGACGTTGATGCCGCAGGCATTTGCGAAGAACATGATCATAAACGACATCAGGATCGATACCGCATCCATGTTGACAGTGGCACCAAGCGGGATTGCGATACTGCTGATCTGGTTCGAAACGCCGAGTTCTTTCTCGACACAGCGCTTGCTGATTGGGATCGTCGCGGAACTGGAACATGTTCCGAATGCATTCAGGGCTGCCGGCATGATCGCCTTAAAGAACTTGACCGGACTCGTCTTTCCGATGAGTTTTACAGCGCCGCCGTAGACGACGATCGCAAATCCATAGAATGCCACATACAGAATGATGAGCTGGGTTGCCAGGGAAACGATGGTTTTGGTTCCGTTTGCCTCGACAACCGGCACGATCGTACAGAAGACACCGATCGGGGTGAAGTACATAACGGTGCTGATG
The DNA here is from genome assembly GCF_003481245.1 of Blautia sp. TF10-30. NCBI lineage: Bacteria > Bacillati > Bacillota > Clostridia > Lachnospirales > Lachnospiraceae > Blautia > Blautia sp. TF10-30. The sequence continues at coordinate 172,446 of NZ_QUKM01000004.1, read as the reverse complement.
ACTTTTAAACAGACCTCATTCAGGGAGTCGATCACGTTTAAGAGCGGCTGTCCCTTCTCTCCGACCGCAATCAGCGTAAAGCCGACAACGACAGCGAACACGAGTACCTGGAGCATGTTGCCCTCCGCAAATGCTTTCACCGGATTGGACGGAATCAGGTTTTTGATCGTGTCGAGGATGCTGGTCATCTCGGTCGCCTGGATATCGGAAGTTGCCATCTCAAAATGGACTCCCTTTCCGAGGCGGATCAGTCTTGGAATGATAATGCCGACTGCACTTGCAATCGCGGTGGTGCACAGGAAGAAAATCATCGAGTAGCCGGTGATCTTACCTGTCGTTTTTGCATTTCCGATGCTGCAGATGCCCATGACAATTGAGCAGAATACCATCGGGAAAATCATCATATTCAAGGCGTTCATGTAGATGCCGCCGATGACGCCGGTTACGGTCAGAATCGGCGTAAAGCGGTCCGCCAGAAGAAGTCCGGTTAAGATACCGAGAAGCAGTCCGGTAAAGATCGCACCTGTAATATGCTTCTGATACCATGCATAAAACTTTTTCATATGTTCTCTCTTCTCTCCTTTTTCACAGAGTAAGAGGCAGGTGTCCCTGTATCTTCTACCTGCCTCTTCGCATACAGTCATCTTATCACACAACCGCGGATAATTCCACCTAAAAATGGATTTATCCGCGGTTTTTCTGGCTTTTTGTCTTTTTTCTCTTTTTTATACGGCTGCTGCCCGGCTGTAGACTTTCTTCCGCATAATCAGATAGCAGATCACCTGCATGATAATCGTGATGATCCACGATCCCGGATACGAAATGAACAGCACATACAGCGAGCGGTGCTGCGGGAAAATGCCGAAGATCCACACGATTCGCGTTCCGACCGTTCCGATGACGGACAGAATCATCGGCACCGCCGAGCATCCCATACCGCGCAGGGCTCCCGGGAAGAGATCCATGATGCCGCAGAGGAAATACGGAACCGTCGTGATCGACAGAATTTCCATACCGCAGCGGATAACCTCCGGGTCCCCGGTGTAAATCTGCAGGATTTCCGTACCGAACAGATACGCGCCGCCACCCATCACCAGTGCGATGCCGCTGGAGAGAATCAGGCAGTCGATCAGCACCTTATCCATTCGTTTGTATTTTCCGACACCGTAGTTCTGGCTTGTGAAGCTCATGCACGCCTGGGTGACGGAGTTGACTGAGGTGTATAAAAATCCCAGCACATTGTTGGCCGCCGTGTAGCCTGCCATTGCAATCGAACCGAAGGAATTGACGGATGACTGCAGCAGCACGTTCGAGAAGTTGATAACGGTACTCTGAATACCCGCCGGGATGCCGACCTGGAAAATCGGGATGATGTAATCCTTTTTCATGCACAGCTTCGAGAACCGGAGCTGATAACTTCCCTCGCTCTTATAGAGGCACCGCAGAACCAGCACGCAGGAGATCGCCTGCGAAACCACCGTTGCAATCGCCACACCTGCCACGCCGAGACTGAACACGATCACGAGGAACATATTCAGACCAGCGTTGATCACACCCGATACAATCAGGAAATACAGCGGCCGCTTCGTGTCGCCGACGGCACGCAGAATCGCCGCACCGTAGTTGTACAGCATGAAAAACGGCATTCCCATAAAGTAAATTCTCATATACAATGCCGACTGATCAATGACATCCGCCGGTGTATCCATCAGCTCCAGCGCGCCTTTTGTAAAAAATACGCCCACAAACGCCATCACAACGCCGCTGATCAGCGCCAGCATGATCGATGTATGTACCGTTTCCGACATCTCCCGGTCGCGCCCCGCTGCATAATACCGCGCCGCAAGCACATTCGCACCGAGCGAGATTCCCATAAACAGGTTGATGAACACGTTGATGAGTGCCGTTGTCGATCCGACAGCCGCAAGCGCCTGGCTTCCGCTGAACCGTCCGACGACGATGATATCCACCGCGTTGAACATCAGCTGCAGAATGCCGGACACCATCAGCGGCAGCGAAAAGGAAATCAGCTTGTCCATAATCGTGCCGTTGCACATGTCGATTTCATATTTGTTCTTTTTCAAAAATACTCCTCCTTCTTTTGTAGCAGATATGCAGTCTTACACCGCAGACATATACAGAAATGATACCACTTTTTTCCGGTTCTGCACAGAGACTTTCCATAATTTATTGACTTCTGTAAAGTCCACAGGTAAAATAAATACAATTACAGTTTTTCTGTATATAAATCAAGGACAGGAGAGAACCTATGAAAAAAATATGGATTACAGGTGCCGAAGGCCACATCGGTACTGCCCTTCTGGAACTGCTGGAGGGTGTGGAATATCAGCTTCTTCCAACGGATATTCACGAGGTTGATATTACCAAAATCGATGAAGTCACACAGTTCGTTTATGTCAACCGTCCCGACGTTATCATCAACTGCGCCGGTATGACCGACGTTGCCGAGTGTGAAAAAAACATCGACGAAGCCTATCGTGTCAATGCCATCGGTGTGCGCAACGTAGCGCTTGCCGCCAATGATATCGACGCAAAGGTTATTCAGATCTCAACGGATGACGTTTTCGACAAGGAATCCCGCATCCCGTACAACGAGTTTGATACCGTGCATCCGCGTACGATCTACGGAAAATCAAAAGAGGCCGGAGAGAAAATCCTGACACAGCTTTTGAACCGCTTTGTCATCATCCGAAGCTCCTGGATTTACGGGATCGGCCGCGATTTTGTGGACGAAGTACTCCGCAATGCGGCAAAGGGCGGCACGATGGAGGTTCCAAACAACCAGTATGCGGCTCCGACCAGTGCTTTTGAGCTTGCGCGCGTGATCTGCCACTTTATCGACAGCGAGGAGTATGGTCTGTACCACGTTGTCTGCCCCGGAAGCTGCAGCCGCTATGAGTTTGCAAGAACCATCCTCGAGTATACCGGAAAAACCGGTGACCTTGATCTCTACCCGGTTGTCGCACGCAATGATGTCCGCCCGACCTATTCTGTTCTGGACAACATGATGCTCCGCCTGACCGGTATTCCTGAGCCGCTCGACTGGAAAACGGCACTGAAAGAATATCTCGAAGAAACCGGAGGAATCGAATAATGGTCCGAAACAGAAAAGAAACAACGGAAAAGTCAAAAAAGAAGCCCGGGCTTTCCACCCAGATTTTTATTGCCCTGCTGGCCGGTGCGCTGCTCGGCGTGGTGATTCACTATTGGATCCCGTCCAGCTATATCAAGGACACCGTCATCGTAGAAGGTGTGCTGTATGTCATCGGACAGGGCTTTATCCGCCTGATGCAGATGCTTGTCGTACCGCTTGTCTTCTGCTCCCTCGTCTGCGGAAGTATGTCCATCGGAGACAGCAAAACCCTCGGAAAGGTCGGCGTAAAAACGATCGGCTTTTACCTTGTTACCACAGCACTTGCCGTCTGCATCGCACTTGGAACCGCCCTGCTCATTCACCCGGGTCTCGGACTTAACATGAGTGCGGTTCAGAAAGCCAACCTGTCCTCGACAGCAGCAGATTCCAGCGTCAGCCTGGTGGATACACTGCTCAACATCATCCCGAAGAACCCGATTGGTTCCATGGCAAACGGCGATATGCTTCCCATCATCGTATTCGCCCTGTTTGTCGGCGTAATGCTGGCAAAGCTCGGAAACCGCGCTTCGGTCGTTTCCAACTTTATCAGCCAGTTTAACGATGTCATGATGGAAATGACCATGACGGTCATGAAGGTGGCCCCGGTCGGCGTTTTCTGTCTGATTGCACGTACCTTTGCAACGGTCGGCTTTTCTGCGTTCGCACCGATGCTGAAATACATGGGAAATGTAACACTGGCGCTGGCACTGCAGTGCTTCATCATTTATCAGGTTCTTCTGTTCGTATTCACACGGCTGAATCCGATTAAATTCGTGAAAAAATTCCTTCCGGTTATGGGATTTGCATTTTCCACCGCAACCTCCAACGCGACAATCCCGATGTCGATTGATACGCTGAACAAAAAGATGGGTGTCTCGAAACAGATCTCTTCATTCACCATTCCGCTCGGCGCAACCATCAACATGGATGGTACCTCCATTATGCAGGGTGTCGCTGTCATCTTCATCGCAGAGGCGTACGGTATTCATCTGACTCCGGCAAACCTCGCAACGGTTGTTGTTACCGCAACACTGGCTTCCATCGGTACCGCCGGTATCCCAAGCGTCGGACTTGTCACCCTGGCTATGGTACTGAATTCCGTCGGACTGCCAACGGAGGGTATCGCTCTTATCATGGGTATCGACCGTATTCTCGATATGCTGCGCACCGCAGTCAACATCACAGGCGATGCTGTCTGCACAACGATTGTCAGCCATCAGGAAAAGGCGCTCAACCGCGAAGTATTCAATCGCGATTAACCGCAAGGAACCGCTTGCGCGCTTACGGTCAAACGCTTACGAAAAGCCTTTTTCAGGCATGCCTACGGCAAGAAAGAATCCTGTAAATGATAAAAACGCGTTCCCGTTTTCGGAAACCTCTGTGGTTTCCGGCGGGAACGCGTTTTTCTTATCTCATTTCTCTGTTACAGTTCAAATGCCTGGCGGATGCTGTCGTAATGCAGGAATTTGCCTTCTGCGGCGTATCCTTTGATTTCGTCCAGCGCAGCAAAACGGTAGCCGTCCGTTTCTTCCTCCTGAAGGTGAAGATCCTCGTCTTTGACATCCATCACGAAGCGATAGACATCGACAAAGTAGTTGTCTCCCTCATCCGGGTTGATACGCCGGTAAGTGAAGAGGTAGCCGCCGTCTGCCTTGCTCACATCGAGTCCGGTTTCCTCTCTGACCTCACGGCGCACGGCCTCCCAGGAGCTCTCTCCTGCCTGTGCCGCGCCGCCGGAAACCTCCCACCAGCCCGGTGCCCAGGCTTTCGTCATGACACGTTTTGTGATAAGGAAGGTTCCGTCCGGTCTTGCGATTACGCCGAGCACCGTCAGGTGAAACTCGTCCGGCTTCATATGCCAGTCATTCCGCTTCATCGTGCGGCCGGTCGGCTGTTTGTTTTCATCATAGATATCCCAGAGTTCCATATCGTGTTTTCTCCTGTCGAACTTCTTCCGAACCCCATCGCGATTTTTCTTCCCTTTCGCATGGTTCTGAATCATTACAGATACTGTTTAATCTCTTCCATCACATTTTCCAGCGGAATCTGTGTTTTCAGAGTCTTATCGCGGGATGCAACCTCGACAACGCCCTGTTTCATATTTTTCGGGCTTACGATGATGCGAAGCGGAATACCGAGCAGGTCGGCATCGGCAAACATTACGCCGGCTCTGACGCTTCTGTCGTCGTAGATCACTTCGATGCCTGCGTTCTGCAGATCCTCGTACAGCTTGTCCGCGTATGCTCTTACTTCCTCGTCATCGACGCGGACCGCACAGAGGTGTACCTGCCACGGAGCGATAGCTTTCGGCCAGATCGGGCCGTACTCATCGTGATGTGCCTCGCAGACCGATGCTGCCAGACGGCCGACACCGATACCGTAGCATCCCATGATCGGGGTCTTGCTCTCGCCGTTTGCATCGACATAGGTCATATTCATGGATTTTGTATATTTGGTTCCAAGCTGGAAGATGTTTCCGACCTCGATACCTCTGGAGATCTTCACGGTCTTTTTGCCGCATTTCGGGCAGATGCCGCCTTCCTGGATTTTTGCGAAATCGTGATACTCGGCATTCAAAACGTCGCGCTCCATGTCGAGTCCTTTGTAATGATGCTCTGCCTCGTTGGCTCCGCAGGAAAGGTTGTTTCTTCCCTCGAGGGATTTATCGTAGAGGACAACGGCATCTCCGTTCACCTTCAGGTTCACCGGTCCGATATAGCCTGCGTTCAGGCCGCATTCTTCGGTGATCACGGCTGCGTGAACCTGCTCGCCGAGGAAGTTGACCAGCTTCGTCTCGTTGACTTCGAGATCGCCGCGGATGAAAAGGACAACATATTTATCATCAACATTCTGCTGATAAACAACGGCTTTACAGGAGTTCTTTGTCTCGTCTCCGAAGAAATTGCAGACGTCTTCAATGGTATGGACGTTCGGCGTGTAAACCTTTTCGAGTGCAGCGGACTCTGCGTCTCTTGCGATATCGGAAATGTTCTCAGCTGCCTCCATGTTGGCTCTGTAATCGCAGGAATCACACAGAACGATGGAATCCTCTCCGACCGGAGTCAGAAGCATGAACTCATGGGAGATGTTTCCGCCCATCATACCGGAATCGGATTTGACAGATACCACCTCCGGCACGCCGACACGCTCGAAGATGCGCTCGTATGCTGCATGGCATTTCTCGTAATACTGCTCCAGATCTTCCTGGCTGGTATGGAAGGAGTAAGCATCCTTCATCGTAAACTCACGCACACGGATCAGTCCGGCTCTCGGACGGGCCTCATCACGGAATTTTGTCTGGATCTGATAGATCATAAACGGATATTTGGTGTAGCTCTGTGCATACTCGCGAACGAGATGTACGGCTGCCTCCTCGTGGGTCATGCCGAGTACCATTTTGGCATTGTTGCGGTCGGTGAAACGCAGCAGTTCATCGCCGATGCTATCGTAACGGCCGGACTCATCCCACAGAGAAGCCGGCATGACAACCGGGAACTGCACTTCCTGGCCGTCGATTTTGTCCATCTCCTCGCGCAGGATCTGCTCGATTTTGCGCACAATGCGGCGCAGCGGCAGATAGGAAGAATAGATTCCGTTTGCCATATATTTGATATATCCGCCTTTTACCATAATAGCATGGCTGTCGATGACACAGTCAGCAGGTCTTTCTTTGAAGCGCTCTCCTACTAATTTTTCAAGTTTCATTTTCTGATTTCCTCCTTATTCTTTGGGTTTTCAACATCTGAAGTCTTCCAGACGCGAGAACATTCCAGCCTGTCCGATTTTAAGCTTTTAGTCAACATTTTACGCATCTAACTCATCACTGAAGTAACGAGTTAGATGCTTCGTTTTCAAACAGAAAAAAGCCCTAAACCGCAAGCTGCAGTTTAGGGCGAATTTTTTTATCCGCGGTACCACCTAAATTCAGGAAAACTCCTGCACTCTGACACAGAGCATTTTTACCCCACGATTTTTGTATTTTGTAATACGCGTGATCTCTGCTCTCTGTACCTTCTCTGTAACGGGAGATCCCGGTGCAGCCTACGAAATAAATTTTCCCTGATGGATTTTCTTCTCTTCGGTGCACAGCTCCAAGACCGGTTCACGATAGATTCTGCAAAAAGCTTTCACCTGCCGCTTTCTCTCTGAATGCGCTCTGTCGCTACTGTTTCTTTTCGTCGCTTTTTCACTGCACTGATTGTAGCAGAAACCGGAAAAGAATGCAAGCCCGTTCCTCCTGCTTTTTCTGCATAAACGCCCGCACAGGTTACAGACCTTCCCGGTACATTCTGCTGATTGCCGCCTGGGCTTCCTCGGACTGTTTTTTCTCAATCCATGCTTTGCGGTCACTCAAAATAGCCAGCATCTCATCGACAACGTCCTCGGCGCGCGGGCTTGTGACGCGGTAGAGATAGCCGAGCATCCGCGTGGCGGTAAAATCGGTGTTCATCTGGCGGTATGCAATTTCCCGGCAGAAGTCGTCCGGGTAACCGTTGTGTTTTAACGCACGGTACAATTCGTCATTTCTCGTTTCTGGCATTGCCTGTCTCCCTTTTTCCTTTAAACATTTACGTTTCCGCTGTTCAGGCCTTCCGTCTTTTCCTCAAGTGGCAGCCAGTCCAGTGCCTTTTTGATCCACTCATCCCAGAAATCCCATTCATGGCCACCCTTGCTCTCATAGTAGACAATGTCCATGCCGCTCTCTTCCATCCGTTTATGGTAGAGACGGTTTACTTCCAGAAGTCCGTCCTCTGTTCCGCACGCCTGGAATACGGTCGGCACATTGACAGACGGATCTTTTTTCCGTGCTTCCTTTAACTGTTCGATAAGAACAGCCGGGTTTTTGTCACTCTTTGCTGCTTCGACCAGATTTCCGAAATAACCTTCTTCATGTGCAAAGCTGTCCGCTCTGCTCTCTTCCGGATTTTCCAGCACATGAAGTGCACCGGACAGGCAGATCACAGCCCCGAAGGTATCGTGATATTTCAGGCCATTTCTGAGTGCGCCAAAACCACCCATGGAAAGGCCTCCGATAAAGGTGTCTTCTCTTTTTCTGGACAGCGGAAACATTTTTCTTGTAATCTCAACCAGTTCTTCTCCGATAAACTGTCCGTGCATGGCACCGATGGACGGCTGATCCACATAAAACGCATTCTCGCCGGCCGGCATGACAACGGCAAGGTTTTTCTCCTCTGCCCATCTTTGGATTCTGGTTCCATGAACCCAGTCTGTCTCATTCCCAAAAATGCCATGCAGCAAATACAGCGTTTTAAACGGTTTTTCCTCGCGCTCCGGCTGCCCAAAGGTAAATTTGTCGACCGGCAGAATAACCTGCAGCGGTACGGTGCGCATTAAAGTTTTTGACATGAAGCTTACCTGAATAAATGCCATAATAAAAATCCCCCTGTGGATATATATTTTCCTTTATTTTACGCCTTATTTCCGCATTTCGTCAACGTGGAGTTTTGCGTTCCTCCGGTTCCGGCTTGCGCCCCGAAGCAATTCACGCTATAATCATGTTTATAGCAATCCCAGAAAATAATGCAAAAAATTCAGCACTGCAGAACGTGAATTACTGCGTCACGGATTTTCGTCGTACCCCGGTACGCCTTCAAATCCGTTCCTTGTAATTCGCGCCCTGCAGCACTGTCTTTTTTGCGTTATTTTCTGGTCTTGCTATAGTTTGAATTTTTTCTGTGACAAGATAAGGAGATTTTCTATTATGATAAAGTTGATTGCAACCGATGTCGATGGAACGCTCGTCAAAGACGGCACACTTCTGATCGACCCGGAATATATGACTGTTGTTTCCAGGCTTGTCGACCAGGGCATCCATTTTGTTGTCTGTTCCGGCCGCCAGTTTTCCAGTGAACAGAAGCTTTTCGCTCCGATCAAGGACCGCCTGCTCTACATCTCCGATGGCGGAACTGTCGTGCGCACACCGGAAAAGATTCTGAAAACATATCCGATGGAACGGCACTCTGGAAATCCATGTGCCGCATGGTACACGACGAACTTCCGTCCTGCGACTGCTTTGCCGCCACCCCGGACTACTGCCTCGCCGAAGATGCCGGAAGCCGCATGTTTCACTGGCTCCGCGACTCCTACGGCTTCGATGTCCGCGAAGTACCGGATCTATCGAAGGTAGAAAACGAGGACATTATCAAATTCACAATCTACCATCCAACCTCCTGTGAAGAGCTTTGCTCCCCAAATTTCATCCCGGCGTGGAATCATCAGGCAAAACTCGCTGTCGCCGGTAAGGAATGGTTGGACTGCAACGCCCGCGGCGTCAGCAAATGGACCGGTCTCTCATTTCTGATGAACTACTTTGGCCTTACCCCAGACGAAGTCTGCTGCTTCGGCGACAACCTAAACGACATCGAGATGCTTCAGAACGCCGGCGAAAGCTACGCCGTCTCCAACGCCCGAGCGGAAGTCATCGCCTCAGCAAAACACACCTGCCCGCCGTACTGGGAGAACGGGGTGCTGCAGGTTTTGAAAACGTTTTTGAAGGAAACGACAAACCCGTTTTGATTTAAAAAATCCAGGCATCCTATACGGATGCCTGAATTTTTAATTCTCTGTTTCTTTACAGTACCCCATGCGGCGCAATGCCGATCGCAAATTCGACTGCAATCGCTACCAGGACTACCAGCAGCGAAATGATGAATCCGTGCAGCATCGGCTTTGCGCCGGAGCGGCAGAGGGATTTGAAATCGGTGTTCAGGCCGATGGCCGCAAGGGCGGCCACCATCAGAAATTTGCTGATGGTTTTTAATGCGGCTGCTGTGCCTGCCGGGATAAGACCTAAGGAGGTCAGTGCTGACATGGCGAGAAAACCTAAGATAAACCATGGAAAAATGGATTTGATGCTTACCTTTACGGCGGTTCCTTCTGCTGCCTGCGCCTTCCGTTTCAGATGTACGTTGATAGCGGCGAATGCCAGAACAGCCGGAATGATGGCGAGGGTCCGTGTCAGTTTTACCATGGTTGCGAAATCACCGGCGGCCTCGCTGAATGCGTAACCGGTGGCAACGACGCTTGATGTGTCGTTGACCGCAGTTCCGGCCCAGAGGCCAAACGCGGCATCTGAAAGACCCATCCAGTGGCCGAGGATCGGGAATACGACGATCATGACCGTATCAAATAAAAACGTTGCGGAGAGGCCATAGGCAATGTCCATATCGGTCGCCTCGATGACCGGCGCGATTGCCGCGATCGCGGAACCGCCGCAGATACCCGTGCCGGCGTTGATGAGGCTGCTCGTCTTCCAGTTCAGTCCAAGTGCTTTTCCGATCAGTGCGCCGAGGCCAAAGCACGTTGCCAGGGTAAATACCATAACCGTCAGGGAAAATCTTCCGACCGTCAGCACCGTGCGGATATTCAGGCTCGCCCCGAGCAGAATAATCGCAAATTTCAGGATCTTCTTCGATGTAAATTTAATTCCCGGCGCTGTCACGCTGTTCGGCTTGTAAAAGGCATTCACAATCATACCGATAAACATGGCGATGACCGATGCCCCGATAAAGTGCAGTCCGGCGCTCTCCTCCAGGCTTTCCAGGAATTTCGCCGCAGCGGCAATCACCAGCGCAATCGCCGCTCCGGGAATCAGTTTCTTTGCGTTTTTCACAATACGTTTCCTCCAGCTTTCTTTTTCCTTTTTTCTCTCTTTGCCCGTTTATTTTAATATGCTTCCATGATAAAATAAACGCATAACCAAGAATGCATTCATTCCATTTTGTTATGAAGAATTTTACAAAGGAGTTTTTATGGATCAGAAACTGGAAACTTTTTTGACGCTCTGCAAGACGATGCACTACGGCCGCGCCGCCGAACTGCTCCATCTCTCGCAGCCTGCCGTCAGCAAGCACATTCAGGCGCTCGAGGCGCAGTACGGTGTCCGCCTCTTTACGTACCAGGCTCGGCGGCTGCAGAAGACGCGGGAAGGCGACCTTCTCGAGCAGTATGCTTTTTCTCTGCGCTACAACGAAGAAATGCTTCTCGCGCGTCTTCACGAAAAATCAAAGACTCTGCTCCGCATCGGCGCGACAAAATCCATCGGCGATTATATTCTGCTGCCGGAAATCCGCCGCTTTCTTGCAAAACCGGACCAGCAGCTTCACTTTCTTGTCGACAACACGGCCCATCTTCTCGCAAAACTGGAAGACGGCGAACTCGATTTTGTTGTCCTGGAAGGGCTTTTTGACAAGCAGCGCTATGACTTTTTCCTGCTCCGCGAGGAACCGTATCTCGGCATCTGCGCCGCAGACCACCCCTTCGCCGGAAAGCAGATCCCCATCCCGGATCTCTTCTCCGAGCGCCTGATCCTCCGCGAAGAAGGCTCCGGCACCCGGAAAATTCTCGAACGCGAACTCACCCAGTCCGGCTACCACGTCAGCGCCTTCTCCGACTGTGCCTGCATCAGTTCCTTTAAGCTGTTAAAAGAACTCGTCCGCGAAAATTGCGGCATCAGCTTCGTCTACGAGGCCGTCGTCAAAGACGACCCCCGCTTCGGCCGCTTCTTCTGCCCCCCGCTCACCGGGGCGCACGAACTGAATGTCGTCTACCTCAAAAATACGGACGCTGGGCATTGGGCGCATCAGTTTCTGGAAAGGTGACAGAAAAAAACGGAGAACCGGCATCATCGCTTTATGGTTCTCCGTTTACTGTTTGCCCTCTTCCTTATTTTCTCTCTGTAAATTGAATTCCATAATCTTCCAGAACAGGAACAATATCTTCACTTTTCATAAACAATCCGTCAGCCCAATAATAACCATCTTCCAACGTTATTATAACAATCGTAAACGGATGAAAATAATCCATGTTATGCTCGTCTATACCTGGATATAAAGAAAAACAAATTTCATGCCATGTATCTTTTTTAAACTGAACGATTCGTTTTACTTCAAATTCATCCCACGAAATTGTTTTTGAATATTTTCCAAAATGAAGAACACACTTTTCCCGATAAAAATATACTCTTCGAAGATTATAGAATATCACGGTTAATCCGAGACATATCACCCCATAGAGAAAACATAGGTAAATGACTGCTTCATGCTTTTCAGGTTTTAGTTCAACAAACAAATATACTAATGTCACATAAAGCCCAAAGCATTCCATACATGCAATTATTTTGGATGGCAGAAAACTTTTTATTTTCATTGCTCGTTATTCACCTTCTCTTACTTTACTTTTTTTAACTCAATCTGGTATTTTTCAATTACTTCTGAAAGTTCATCCCTTCGTATGGCAAGTTCTCTCCTTGTCAATCCATTTACAAAAACCAACGGAGAACCGGCATCATCATCTCTTTACCGGTTCTCCGTTCACTGTCTGTACCAGGACTTTGTCAAATCTTGCGTATTTTTTTACTTCTTTCATCAACGCATCGAGGTCTTTCACGATCTGTTCCCGCTTTCCTGTCGGTCCTATGAAATATTCCCTGTCTCCCATTTCCAGCGGATTTCCTGTCGTTCTTGTCCGTACACCGAATGTAAGTCTTCTGCTACCCCTCCGGTAATAAATCGTATAGGTACGCGGTACATAATTAAACAGAGAGCTTTCTATTTCAGAAACCTTATAAAATTCGCCGCTTTCTTTCGCCGCCGCGTACCGCCGGTCCTTCAGGCAGTCCATTTCAGCTACGGAAATAAAGCAGACCAGATAGTCCAGAAACGAAAACACAACCAGAATCAGTGCTTCCACGATTCGTCCCGTCTTTGTTTTATCCAGAATGTGAACATACGTATCCCCGTAAAATACCGCAAAGAAAAGAATAATACTCAAAATAATCTTGATCCACGGCCAGAGACGGGACTTAATTTTCCGGTTTACTTTAAAAACATTAATCCAGTCAAGCAACTGTTTTTCCTCCAAAGCTGTAATTATACATGTATTTATACTACTCTCTTTTCCCCGTAAAAACACCAGAACTCAGAACACTTCCACTCTTTTTGTATGTTATTTACTTTCTGTATACTTGACACCGTATGAAGTGAGGAGTTCACCAAATTCGTCAGCACTGAGCGGTATAATTCCCCAGCCCGGTCCGCGGAACTTGTCGAATATCATGATACTGGTAAATGGGTGATAGGTACACCAGAACAAACTGTCATCTTTCTGTTTCGATATGTTGAAGAAAAAATGATCATTGTATCTTTGTATCACAGTAAAATCTTCCCATTCTATCTTTTTTTCATAGCCCCAAAAAGATAACATTATTCCCCATTCATAAATATAAATTCGTTTTAGTAGAAATGTCACAGTTCCATAAGCTGCTATGCTTAAAAAGAACATTATTCCTAGAAACACTATGATACTTGTTTTTAATGAATAGGCGTGGAACGCATCTTTTTCATTTACCCACAGGCTCACCCACCAATAACTACTAATAGCACACACAATCAGGTCTACGCCGGTACCAAATTTTCCCCATACTACTTTCATACAATCTTCTCCTCGTTATTTCTTACGCTTTGCCTTTGTACAAAACTATTTTTCTTCGCGCAAAGGCATCTTAAAACTTTTCTATCTAAGCGCTGGAAGTCCTATATTTTGCATTTTTCTGGAAATTGCAGGCTTATTACTCTGCCAGTCCTTCTTTTTCCCCCCAACTTTTTTTGTACTAAAGTTGATGTTGCTGTTTTTCTTAAGTGTTGATCCATTTTTATTTGCCTGTTTCTTGGGTTTTCCAAACATTCCATCCAAAACATCGCTTTTTGGATAGCTCAATAATGGAGACTGAAAAAGATCTGTAAAAGCACTCAATGCATCCTCAATAGCGTCATTTTTCACACACACATTATATGTTTTAAGTTCGAACACTGTCATTATAGCATCGTAAACGCCTGCACCCATCGCTCTTGTTATATTTCCCGATTCCTGATACTCTGAATAAAACCCTTTCGCACCATTCGTCACAATTGAAAAAATAATTGCTCCGCCTCCTCCCAAAACACAACCAACTGCACTTTCTATGGCCGCTTCTACAAGTCCTTCTAAAGTTACTTTCTCATTTTCCAGTCCGCACTGTACTGCATATACAAGCATCCCTATGGCTACTTCCCGCACTAACTTCCATGGAGTGGTTGGTTCAAACTTCAGAATCCAAATCCCAAAGCTGCCGTCCTCATCCACCGCATTCACCGGATTGTTGCAACAATACACATACAGATTCTTGCCGTTTATGCTGAACATTTCCGCTTTTACAACATCAAAGTTGTCTGCACAAAGGAATCTGCACAGTTCCGGATCGTAATAGCGGCTGGCGGTGACATAGAGCTTGGTATCGTCATCATAGCAGTAAGCACGATAGCGGAACGGGTTGAGCTTTCCGATATTTTCTCCGCTGATATCGGTCAGACCAGTCTGTTTTCCCCATGCATCGTAAGAATAGTTTACTACCTGTTTTCCATCGCTGTCAATCAGTCCTATGACATCATTCTGGCTGTTGTACAAGTAATAATACTCTTTTTCTCCCTTTTTCAGCATCAGCGGGGATTTATCCGCACCGTAAACAAACTGAACCAGTACATCTCCATACTTCGTTCCCATCAGTTTGTTTCCGCACCAGTAGTTCTTATGGCTGATTCCGTTCAGGTCTTTCCACTGGACTCTGTGTCCTTCGCTGTCGTAATGGTAAACTGCTTTCTTTCCGTTTAAGGTCAGACTCTGCAGCAGGCTTCCTCTGTACCAGGTCAGTGTTCTTCCCTGATAAGCTGTAATGTTGCCGACCGCATCATAGGAAATGCTGCTGCCATTATAGGAAATAAGCTGATCTTTCCATCCTGAAGCACGGTAGGTAAACAGATCTGTCTTTACCGCATTGCCCAGTGTTCCCGTTGTATAGGAATACTCTTTTCTGGACGTCATATTCATTCCGGCATCGTAGGTATACGTAATACTCTTATTTTCCCATGCAGAATCCACACGGGTCAGTTCACTCAAAGCATTATACGTATATTTTACTTTCTGAACACCATTCTCGGAAATCGTAACAATATTTCCCACAGCATCATAAACAAAGGACAGTTTCTTTCCGTTATTGTTGATTTCTTTGAGAAGCAAGGTTGTAATTCCTGCTTTTCTTCCCGGCACAAAAGTGTACCTGTTCTTTCTGCAATGCAGATCGGCATGGAACTCGCAAAAAGACAGTCTGCTGCCTGATGGATTAACTCCATTCTTAAGGCAGTAGGCTGTCTTTTCCGCTATACCCGCTCCACTAATAACTGCTGCATCGGTGTGAGTGTTTCGGTTTTCAGTTCATTTAATTCCCTGATCTTATCCGTTGTCGTATAAAATTTCTTTGCGATATCCCACAGGGTATCCCCCGGCTTGACGAAGTAGCAGGTGATGCCCGGGAGGCTCTGCAGTTCTTCCGGATCTCGGTCTTTTTCTTCGACGTACTGCATTACCATCTCTTTTCTACGGCGGAAGACGAGGGCGTTCAGGTTCAGTACGACTTTGGCTTCGATGTCGCTGCTGTCCGGCATGGTTGTGGAGAGCTGGTCAATGGAGGACTGGAGTTCGTAGCGGCAGTCCGGTCCGATTCCCGGGACTTCGATGGTGTGGCGGAAAGGGAGGGCGGTTTCGGCGGCGTAGAATGGCATTTCATCGTCGCTCACGACATAGAGCGCCCTGAGTTCCACCACGCCGGTTACTTCGATGCCGTTTTCTACGATTCTTTCCTCGTCGATCTTGATTTTGCCGTCGCTGTGGCAGATCTGCAGAATTTTATTTTTCGGCACGCGCATCTGCAGTTTGTCGGTCAGGCGGCATTTGGAGGAATTGCGGATCAGAAGGCTCTCCAAAGTCTCCTCCTGCACTTTTGGAATGCATTCTCGGTGCGGATGGTAAACGTCCTGCAGAAGTGATACGGTTTCTTCCTGATACAGACAGATGTCAAGTTCGAGTACGGCCTCCGCCTGCAGGACCCGCTCCTCGCCGTCGGAATCGGGCTGGATTTCGAGTGTGGTCTGGCCGAGTGTGCTTTCGATCCGCGGGATCATCTCGGAGATGCAGCCCTGGCATTCCACTTCTGCCTGGAACGGGAGCGCCTGCTCCACCCACTGCAGCGGGTGATCCTCCTCGCCGTCGCTGTACAGACAGAAGACAAAGAGTTCTCCCTGCGCACTGACCCGCCCCTCCTCAGAGCGGAGATCGAGACCGCGCACTTCCAGATCCTGCCAGAGAATCTCGTGCAATTCCGGCTTGCCGGACGGAATCGTAAGCTCCTTTTTGACACGCAGCACATCTTTTTTCTGCACTGCAAGCTCAACCACGCGGTATTCCTGCCTTTTTACCGCGACGTCGCTCTCCCCGCGGATTTCCATCGGCACGGCAAGGTCGCACAGTTCCTCGATCCACGCGTGCAGCGTGACGATCGCGCGCACGCCCAGCTTCCGCGAGTTGATGAGATGCAGGTTCAGATCTTCCACTTCCCAGGTGATGCAGACCTTGTCGCCCCCTGTCAGACCATCGAGATGGATCGTCTCGTCGATCGGAAGCTCGCCGGAGAGCTGGCAGATCCGGCGCCGTTCGCCGTCGGAGACGTACAGCAGATGAAAGGTGAGGCCGCCGAATACACGCGCTTTTCCTTCCGAAATCTGCACATCCCCGATCGTCACCTCGCCTTTTTTCTGAATCATCCGCCCCACATCGGGCCTTGCGTCCGGCACATTGTAGTCCTCGTCAAACGTAATCTGTGACACCGCTTCGCTTTTTCTGCTGATCTGATGCAGAATCTTTTTTACAAAATCCATAAGGCTCCTCCCACTCTAATCCTCAAATACGACTGAGATTCCCGCCGCCGCTTTCGTTTTCAGCACGACGTAAGGGCAGGAGGCGGCGCCTTTCTGCTCCTCCTTTGCGGCAGGTCCGACGAGTTTTGTCCGCACGAAAACGGCGTTTTCCGATTTCGATACTTCTTCGATCTGTATGGAAAAGCCTCCGCTTTTCTGCTTTCCGTAGCCGCGCAGTATGTAGAGATCGTCCCCGCTCTCGTACGCCATCTGGAACGCGGATTCTTTTTTCTTACGCAAAATCTGATCGATTTCCGGCGGAAAATCGCCCGGCTTTACAATCGCATACGACAGTTCTTTCCGCTCGCCCTCGCTCACATCTGTGATCCGGCACGATGCCAGGAGCATCAGGATCACCGCCGCCAGAAGAACTCTTCCCCGTCTCTTTTTCTTCATCATTCCAAACGCCGCTTCCCGCTCTTTCTATCCATTGTATGACGGGCCACAGTCTTCTATGACGCAAAATCTTTTTCCGAAAAAGACGAAAGTTATTGCAACCCGCCCCATATATGACGTATACTGAAAAGTACGCAATAATTGAATATCACTATTTTTACCAAGAGGAGAAAAAGATTCATGATTCGTTTTATTCTGGTCATTCTGACCGCTTTTCTGTATCTGATTCTGTCGATCCCGGTGCTTCTTGTTCTGCTTCTGATCCGGAAGAAAAAGCCGGAGGTCTGTGACAAGGTAAGCCGCTCCCTGATCCGCTGGATTTTTCGCGTAATTCTGTTTTTTTCCGGCACGAAGATCACCGTAAAAGGTCAGGAAAATATTCCGAAGGACCGGGCTGTTCTATACATCGGCAATCACCGCAGCTATTTCGATATCCTTGTAACCTATACAACGGTTCCGGGTTCCTGCGGATTTGTCGCCAAAAAAGAACTTTCACGCATTCCGCTGTTAAAGAACTGGATGGAACTCATCCACTGCCTGTTTCTCGACCGTTCCGACATCAAGCAGGGTCTGCAGATGATTCTCTCCGGATGTGAGGAGATCAAGAGCGGCACTTCCATCTGTATCTTCCCGGAGGGTACCCGCGGCAAGACGGAGAGCGAGCTGGAGCTCGGCGAGTTCCACAACGGTTCATTCAAGATGGCAACGAAAACCGGCTGCCCGATCATTCCGCTTTCGATTTCCGGATCCAGAGAAATTCTGGAAGCACATTTCCCGAAGATCCGCGGTACCCACGTTACCGTAACGTACGGCAAGCCGATCATTCCGGGCGAGCTTACGAAGGAAGAGAAAAAAGAGATTGGAAATTATACGAAAAACATTCTATTAGAACAATTGAAAGAAAATGCTTGAAAATGCCAGACCCCTGCGATATAATAAATATATAAAAAGAAAGCACCCACTCCAAAGTGGATGCTCTCGAGAAAAGGGTTAAATGTTCTTACGAACACCGCCTATCCCGTTTGCCGACGGGGTAGGCATTTTTATTTTCGCTTATTTCTCTTATCGAGAAAGGTAAGCAACGCAATGATGAAGCCTCCGAAGGAAATCAGTAAAGCTAAGATTCCCAGAAAAACCATAATAATTTCGTATGCTGTCATTTACGCCACCTCCCTTCCTATGTATTCATTAGCTCGGGAGGCTACCACCCTGTCATGGGTACTTTCCAGTTTAAAATTTTATCATAATTTCTGTGCTGTTTCAAGCATCTCCACAATCTTTCCATATTCCATAAAATGCGATGCCTTTACCAGAATCTGATCGCCGTCCTGTAAGAGCTTCGGCAGTTCTGCCATCAGGCTCTCGCGGTCTGCAAAGTGGCGTACCTCAAGCTTCGAATCAGCCTCTTTTGCCGCTTTTGCAAGATGCTCGCAGAGCGGTCCCGCACAGTAGAGGGCGTCAATGCCGCAGGTTCCGGCGTGTGTGCCGACTTCGGCGTGAAGTGCTGCCTCATCGGTTCCAAGCTCGCCCATATCGCCGAGTACAGCCACTTTTCTTCCCTTCGCCTCTTTCAGAACATCGAGAGATGCCTTCATCGAAACCGGGTTTGCGTTGTAGCAGTCATCGACAACGGTGTATTTTCCTGTCTCGATGATGTGGAATCTTCCGCTCACCGACTGCAGTGTCTCGATTCCCTGTTTGATCTGCTCCAGCGTCAGCCCGTACATGCATCCGACTGCGGTTCCGGCCAGCGCATTGTAAACCATATGGCGTCCCGGAATCGGAATCAGTGCAGAAAAGCTCCCATGCGGGGTATGAATCCGGCAGGAAATGCCGCGGAAGCCCTGGCTCTCGATCTCATCGGCATAATATTCGTTTTTTTCATCCAATCCGAAATGAACCGGCTTGATGCCGTGAACCGTTCCAACAGTAGACAGCTTATCATCGTCCCCATTGATGATAATGTGCCCGTTCTCACGCAGATGATCAAAGATCTCGGTTTTTGCCTGTAAAATACCGTCTCGCGTCTTCAGATTTTCCAGATGGCACCAGCCGATATTCGTAATGACTGCGGTCTCCGGGCGTGCGATCTTCGCCAGACGGTGCATCTGGCCGAAATCGTCGATTCCCATCTCGAGAACCGCCATCTCATCTTCCTCACGCAGACGGAAAACAGTGAGCGACAAGCCCAGCTCATTGTTGAAGTTCGCATCCGTTTTCAGCACACGGTATTTCTGCGCCAGCACCGACGCGATCGTCTCTTTCGTACTGGTCTTTCCAACGCTTCCCGTAATGCCGACAACCGGAATATTGAGCTGCTGCATATAGTATTCTGCCATTGCTTTAATGGCCTCCATGGAATCCTTCACGAGGATATACGGGCATGGCGGTGTTTCAAGTTTCTGCTCGGAAATGACAGCAAGTGCGCCCTGGGAAGCCACGTTCGGGATAAATTTATGGCCGTCCACACGCTCACCCGGAATTGCAACGAAGAGACTTCCCTCTCCCGCTTTCCGGCTGTCCGTCACGATATCCGTGACTTCCGCTGTTTTCTTTTCTTCCGGTCCGAAGTAGATTCCGCCGCACACCTCTGTGATGTGCGCAAGTGTCATATTTTTCATGCGTTGTTACCTCTTTTTCTGAGAGAAAGCTGGATCAGCAGCTCGCAGAGTTCCGGATAGGAAATGCCGAGTACCTGTGCCTCCTGCGGCAGAAGGCTGGTCGGGGTCATGCCCGGAAGGGTGTTTGCCTCGAGGCAGTACATTCTTCCGTCCTTGCGCATCATAAAGTCGAGACGGCAGTAGTTTTCGATACCGAGAGCGGCAGCGCCGTCCTCTGCGTGCTTCTGCATTTCTTTCGTCTGCTCCTCCGTCAGTACGGCCGGGCAGGTATCAACAGTAGCTCCGGCTTTGTATTTGTTCGTGTAATCATAGAAGCCTTCGATCGGTGCAATCTCGATGATCGGGTAAGCCTTTCCGTCTACCACGCCAACGGAGAACTCTCTTCCCTCGATATACTCCTCAACGACAACCTCCGGTTCGTAGGAGAAAGCATCCTTCATAGCCTGCCAGTATTCTTCGTTCGTGTGTGCAATATAGACACCGACACTGGAACCGCCGCAGCACGGTTTTACGACAACCGGAAGCTCCAGGCCAAAGCCGGACAAAGGCTCGCTCTCCTGGCCTTTTTTCAGGGTCACGCCGTTCGGGGTCGGCACATGGTGTGCACGGAAGAACTGTTTTGTGATGGATTTGTCCATTGCGAGGGCGCTGCTTAAATAGCCCGTTCCGGTATACGGAATGCCGAGCAGATCGAACGTAGCCTGTACCTTTCCGTCCTCTCCGTTTGCGCCATGCAGGGCAAGGAAAACAACATCCGCTGCCTCGCAGAGTTCCAGTACGTTCGGTCCGAAAAATCTGCGGCGGGATTCGATCATTTCGTTTAATCCTGCATCAAAGCTGTGCATATATTCTGCTGCTTTGTCTATATCGTACGCCTCCTCTGCAAATACATCTTCCAGGTTCCCCTTCACATCGATACCGCAGAAAACGTCTACCAGAACTGCCTGATGGTTTTTCTCGCGGAGTGCCTTGCAGACCATAGTTCCCGATGTAATGGATACCGAACGTTCCGTGCTGGTTCCTCCAGCTAATACTACTATTTTCATCTATCAAAATCTCCTTTATTTGATGTGCTTCTGCTGTGATGCTTAAGCGTTTTTCCTACAGGCTGTTTTTCTGTGTAGGCTGCGGCCCGGTTACATCATCCAGGCTATAGTATACGATAACCGGGTCACCAATTTCAATAGCATTGAACACTTTTTCTGCTTCTGTGTATGGGGTATTCACACATCCGTGGGATCCGTTCGTCAGATAGATGTCCCCGCCGTACTCGGTACGCCAGCTCGCATCGTGGATTCCGACGTCGCCGTTAAACGGAAGCCAGAACATGACATGGCTCGGATAGAGCTTGAAATCACAGTCACTTTTTTTCGCATCCACCGCCCAGACACTGCCTGCCGGAGTGTCATAGCCCGTCGCATGATTGCCCGTTGTGACCGGTGTTTCCGTCACCAGAACGCCATCCTTGTAGCACCACATTTTCTGCTGGGAAATGCACACCTCGACGTATGTATTTCCGATATCATTCGCCGAACGGTCATTTGCCGTATAAAGGTAAACCGGATCGAGATTTCCCTGTGTTTCGTCCTCGATCGCCTGCAGAAGTGCCTGCGTCGTCTCCTCCTTGTCGATGCACCAGCCGTAATCGCCGCCCGCATTCAGGTTAATGGTCGCGCCAAGACTCGTTTTGAAGGTATGCGCCAGCCCGAAGGTGTCCGTCTCATACGCCATATGGCGCACAAAAGCTGCCGCTTCGTCCTGCGAAATCGTGTAGGTTCCATCCTCCCCCTGTACGAGCCAGCTCTGTAAGGTCGCCCGGTCTATGGCATAGCTGTTTTCACCGATTGCATACGTGATCCGCGCCGCTGTCAGGTGGTTCAGTTCCGCCATTTTCCCATTCAGTGCTTCATCATCCTGCGTAATGTCCGGTTTCCGGTAAACATCTTTTTCTTCCAGATCCACGCTCGCCGCTCCGGCATCCAGCGCCTCGATGACAGCCTGCTCCGCCTTCTCATAGTCCACCTGCGCGCCCTCTGTTTCCGGCACAATGACGTACGAGGTTCCGTCATCCGTCAGATAAGCATCCGTCGGCGCTTCCTGCTGTTCTTCCTGAAACCCTTCCATCGTCTGCAGTTTTTCCTGCACCATTTCTTTGTCATAGACAGAGTCCGCCGCCACCTGGTTTTCCTTGTCTTTCCAGTAAAACGCAGGCCAGGCAAGGGTATTCTGGGACTCCAGCAGTTTTTCCACCGCGTGGTCGTCCACATACGTGAGGCCGATCTCCGTGCCGCTTAATGTCTCTGTTTTTCCACCGCGCTCGGTAATGCTGAGTGTATAATCCACAATGTGCTTCTGAATTTCCTCTTTGACCTGCTCTGCGGTCAGCCCTGCGCAGTTCAGTCCGTTGATCGCGGTTTTCGGGAAAAAGTGGGATGCATAGTAATGCCCCACGCCCGCGTAACCGCCTGCGGCCGCAAGGAGTATGAGTCCTGCGGCAATTCCTATTACTTTCTTTTTCATGTTTTTCCTTTCTGTCCCATAGAAAATTTCTTTTTAATTTTCTGATAGAAAAAAGCCGGAACTCCCACACCAGAGTTCACAAAAACTGTGTCCCCCGGGAGAATCCGGCTTTTGTATTTTTACTTATCTGTTATTTGCTTTCCAGAATCTTATCCACGCTGACCAGTTTGACACTCAGCACGAATACCTGACCTGCGATTTCCAGCTCTTCCGGTGTCGGGAAGGACGGTGCGATACGGATATTGGAATCCTGCGGATCGTTGTGATATGGATACGTTGCGCCCGCGCCTGTCATGGTAAGACCGGCCTCTTTTGCTTTTGCAACGATCTTCTTTGCGCATCCCTCCATCGCATCGAAGGAGATGAAGTATCCGCCGTTCGGTTTTGTCCAGGAAGCGATGCCAAGGCCGCTCAGCTCCTGATCCATTACCTGCAGAATTGCCTCGAATTTCGGTCTTAAGATCTCAGCATGCTTTTTCATCTGATTCATCACGCCGTCCAGGTTCTGGAAGAATTTTACATGGCGCAGCTGATTCAGT
The DNA here is from genome assembly GCF_003481245.1 of Blautia sp. TF10-30. NCBI lineage: Bacteria > Bacillati > Bacillota > Clostridia > Lachnospirales > Lachnospiraceae > Blautia > Blautia sp. TF10-30. The sequence continues at coordinate 149,411 of NZ_QUKM01000004.1, read as the reverse complement.
TTATCATGACCGATGATCTGGAAGTTCATGTACTCCTGTGCCTCTTTGAGGTTTGCCTCAGAAGAAATGAGAGCTGCAATTCCGGCTCCCGGATAGCTTACTTTCGAGGTGGATACGAACTCATAGACCATATCCGGATTTCCGGCTTTCTCGCACTCCTCGATGATGTTCAGCAGATGATCCTGTCTGTCATCATACAGGTGATGGATAATGTATGCATTATCCCAGAAAATACGGAAGTCTTTGGCTGCCGGTTTCAGGTTTGCAAATCTTCTGACGGTCTCATCGGAGTAGGTGTAGCCCTGCGGGTTGGAGTATTTCGGTACACACCAGATTCCCTTGATGGCGTCATCTTCTGCAACGAGTTTTTCTACCATGTCCATGTCCGGTCCTTCCGGCGTCATCGGAACATTGATCATCTCAACGCCGAAGTACTCAGTTACACCGAAGTGACGGTCATAGCCCGGTACCGGACAGAGGAATTTTACTTTGTCCAGCTTGTTCCACGGAGTGCAGCCTGCAACGCCCTTCAGGAACGAACGTGCTACGGTATCAAACATAATGGTAAGGCTGGCGTTTCCGTAAACGATGACGTTTTCCGCCGGAACCTCACAGATATCTCCGATCAGTTTTCTTGCTTCCGGAATACCGGTCAGCACGCCGTAGTTCCGGCAGTCGGTTCCATCTTCTGCGAAGGTGTCTTCATTTTTCGAGAGAACGGTAAGCATTCCTTCCGTGAGATCTAACTGGGCTGCTGCAGGTTTTCCTCTGGAAATATTCAGATTGAGGCCTTTTGCTTTTACCTCTGCAAATTCCTGCTCCAGTCTGGCTTTCTCGGCAACTAATTCTTCTTTGGTCCATTCGATATACGGTTTCATGAAATGTCCTCCCTTGTACTTTCCTTACCCGTTTTTCAGGTTTCTTGCTCAACTAAAGACCATTTTACCAGATCATGAGTTTCTGTCAAGGAGAACTTGCATGTTTTATGCACTTTTCGGCATTTTATCCCACTTTTTTGCAGTTTCATACTTCATTCCCTGCAATTCAGCCAAATGTTTTTCGTATGACGGACATACGTCCGCTGCCAAAAGATGTTTTAAACGTTGTCAGACTGCCATCTTCCCGATGCACCGCACGGCAGAACAAGGCCGGTCGACTTGACCGGAAGGCCGATTTCCTGTGCTTCTACGTGTCCTTTGTACTGTTTTAATTCCAGGGAAATCATGTACGTCAGGACAGCCGGTGCAAGTCCTGTCGTGTAAGAATTCACAAGGAAGAACAGCGGGTCATCGCTTAAGAGCTGCGTGCAGAGCTTGATGAACGGATGAATCGACTCCTCGATTTTCCAGATCTCGCCCTTTGGTCCTCTTCCGTAGGACGGCGGGTCCATGATGATCGCGTCGTAGTGGTTGCCTCTGCGGATCTCGCGCTCGACAAATTTGGTGCAGTCATCCACAAGCCAGCGGATCGGCTTGTCCGAAAGGCCGGACACGGCAGCGTTCTCTTTTGCCCAGTTGACCATGCCTTTGGATGCATCGACATGTGTGACGCTTGCGCCTGCTGCGGCCGCTGCGAGCGTTGCGCCTCCCGTGTAGGCGAACAGGTTCAGCACTTTAATCGGGCGGTTGGCACGGCGGATCAGATCGCCGAACCAGTCCCAGTTCGTTGCCTGCTCCGGGAAAAGGCCGGTGTGTTTGAAGCTGAACGGTTTCAGGCGGAAGGTCAGGTCTTTATAGTTGATCTCCCACTGCTCCGGCAGATGGAAAAACTCCCATTCTCCGCCGCCCTTGCTGCTTCTGTGATAATGACCGTTTTTCTTTTTCCAGCCCGGATTTTCTTTTTTCGTGTTCCAGATGACCTGCGGGTCTGGTCTTACCAGAAGGTAATCTCCCCACCGCTCCAGTTTTTCTCCGCCGGACGTATCCAGCACTTCATAATCTTTCCATCCATCTGCTATCCACATTTTATTGGTTTCCTTTCTCTTTTATCTCAAAATTTATCGTGTTCTGAATTGTACGTTCCTATGATACCATAAAAGTATTGTTTTTCCAAAACATTTCTTATATCATAGTTCTGGGCATCCGCGCATTTGATCCGGAAATCTGCCCGTGGAAAGGATTTTTCTCATGGAAACCGTACTCTTATATCAGATCAAAGGAACGAAAACAGCTGCGCTTTTAAAGCCGGTTCTCTTAAAGCTCGGTATCCGCGTACGCATTGTGGAACCGGAACAGTATCTCCAGTCGATCGGATTTCTTGCCGGAAATAAAGCATTTGCAGAATCCCCCGAAGCCTATGACGGCGCCGGATTTGAAGAACCAATGATGGTCATGGCCGGCTTTTCCGAGCGGAAACTCGATCTTTTTCTCACCGAAATGCGCCGGAAAAAAGTGCCGCCGATCGCCCTCAAAGCCATCGTCACAACGCAGAACCAGGCGTGGAATTCGCTGCAGCTCTACAGAGAATTAAAAGAAGAACACGAAAAAATGAAATCGTACCGGAAATAACTGGTCTGGTCAAAAAATCCGGAATTGGAACTTTTTCTTCATGCCACCACTCCCTATAATAGGGTGCAATCAAGGAACGAAAGTTCCAGATACCAAAGGAGTGAGTTGTTATGAAAAATGAAAAAGTCTGGAAAATCGCAATGACAGGTGTCTTTGCAGCCCTTTCCTACGTTGTCTTCACCTTCCTGCAGTTCAAAATCTGGCTGCCAGGCGGAGATGCCACCTCGATCCATTTCGGAAACGCTGTCTGTGTGCTCGGTGCACTGATTCTCGGCGGTGTTTACGGCGGAATCGGCGGTGCGATCGGCATGACCATCGGAGATCTTCTCGATCCGGTCTATGTGGTATACGCACCAAAGACCTTCATCTTAAAATTCTGCATCGGCCTCATCGCAGGACTGATCGCACACAAAATCGGTAAAATCAACGAGCAGACCGATCAGAAACAGATCTTCAAATGGGCACTGCTTGCAGCCATCGGCGGACTTCTGTTCAATGTGATCTTCGATCCGCTCATCGGTTACTTCTACAAACTGGTTCTCCTTGGAAAACCGGCAGCAGAGGTTACCTTAAGCTGGAACGTAGCGGCAACTTCCATCAACGCCGTACTTTCCACCATCGCTTCCGTTGTCATCTACATGGCACTGCGTCCGGCTCTTCAGAAATCCGGACTGTTTAGCCAGGCAAAGGCAGCAGCGAAATAAAAAAACAAATTTCATTTACGCGATATCCAAAAAAGTCACCATGTTCTATTTCGAACCGGTGACTTTTTTCATGCATTTCTTTTTATTTTTCAGCGGTGGCTGCTGCCTCTTTTTCTGCCTCATCTTTTGTTTTTTCTCCGGCGAACCACGCTTTTTCAATCATTTCCAGTTCCCGTATATCAATACAGTTGGGAATGCTTCCTTCTCTTACCGCCTTCTGGCACTCTTTGAGATCCATCCAGCGGACTGCTTCTACTTCCGACTCCTGTAGATGCAGTTTTTCCGCCTCGACCGGCTTCGTGTAAAGATACACGGCGCTGACCTCATGATCGTGGAACGGTTTTCCGTAAAAAACACCGTGTGATACTTTTTCCAGCAGGCCAAGATCCCTCAGCTCCTCTGCCTCTGCGTGGATGCCGAGCTCCTCGCCGATTTCCCGCAGAGCCCCTTCCAAATACGTATCGCCCGCCGAAAGATGGCCGGCGCTTGAAATATCGTAGCAGCCCGGATTCGAATCTTTCCAGGCACTCCTTTTCTGCAGCAGTACCTCACAGCCGCTCTTCTCATTCGCCCGTGCAATCCAGATATGTGCCGTTCCGTGACACCGTCCCTCACTGTGCGCCACGCCGCGCTCTACGATGGTTCCGGTCGGCGTGCCGTCGCCTGAGCGCTCCTCAAAAAGTTCCATCTGTCTTCCGTTCAGCACCGCTTCTGCGAGCGTGTCGCCCACATACCGCAGCTTCAGGGAGAAAAACGGCTCGTCTTCATTCAGAAGGCGGAAAAAGATTTTGTCTCCCTCCCACAGATTCAGGTGCAGGACGTCCTTTTTTTTCACCCAGGCGAGTTCGCCCTCATCACATGCAGTCGGTTCTCCCGTGAATCCGTCTGCCGTGTAGAGACACATATACTCCATGTACTCCACCGTTTTGCTGTTTTCTGCCTCTGTCACAAAGGTAACGAGACCGCGGAAACGCCAGCTCGTCAGCGTGTAGCCGGTTTCCTCTTTTACTTCACGCAGCAGGCATTCCTCCGGGCTTTCGCCAAGTTCCGCATGGCCGCCGACGCCGATCCACTTGTCCTTGTTGACATCGTTCTTTTTCACCGTGCGGTGCATCATCAGATAGCTGTCATCCTTTTCGATGTAGCACAGCGTTGTCATGCAGCCTCTGCCTCTTTCTTCTGTTTTTTCCTCCATCTTTGACTCCCTCCGTCGTGTGCCGGACTTCTTTCCGCTTCTTTTGTTTTTCAGGAAAAATGTATTTCTGCACACACCTTTTTCTCGTTTTCTATTCTACCATACTTTTTCAGAATTCCAGCAACAAATTTCTATCTTTTTGCAGATCTTTCACGAAAAATGTAACGACCATTCCGCATCTTCTTGACTCTCACACAGTACTGTGTTAAAGTGTCTGTAATTGATGTTTTGTCACCCGTAAACAACGTTTCTTATCATTTCTTACATTTGAGGTTTTCATGATGGAAAAACAGACGATAGTTGTGAAAGTCGGCACCAGCTCCCTGACACTCTCAGACGGAACCATGGATGCTGAAAAAATACGGAACATTACGACCCAGCTTGCCGCGCTGCAGACGGCAGGCCACCATGTGATTCTCGTTTCCTCCGGTGCGATCGCCGCAGGCTTTTCCCGTCTCGGCTTTAAAAAACGGCCGACGAAAATTGCCGATAAACAGGCTGCCGCTGCTGTCGGCCAGGGCCTTCTGATGGAGGAATACACGAAAAATCTGATGGCGTACCAGATTCCGTGTGCGCAGATTCTTTTGAACCGCAGTGACTTTGAGGACCGCCGCCGCTATAAAAACATCTTCGGCTCCCTCTCCGTCCTGCTCGGGCGCGGTGCGATTCCGATCATCAATGAGAACGATACGATCGCGATTGAGGAGCTGAAGGTCGGCGACAACGACACGCTCTCCGCCCAGGTGGCTGCGATGCTGCATGCATCGCTTCTGATTCTGCTGACCGATATCGACGGGCTCTACACTGCCAATCCAAAGAGTGACCCGAATGCGCGCCATATCGACGTGGTAAATGAGATCACGCCGGAGCTCACTGCTGCGGCAGGCGGTGCGGGATCGGGCAACGGAACGGGAGGCATGACAACGAAGCTCTCCGCCGCTTCGCTTGCCACAAGAGCCGGTGTGCCGGTTCTGATCTGCTCCTCGGCGGAGGAAAACAACATTGTGCGTGCGGTGAAAGGAACCGCAAAAGGAACGTACTTTACCGCCAGCGGCCACAACATGAAAACGCGTCTGCAGTGGATGGCATTCTATGCGCCGAGTGCGGGCAACCTCTACGTCGATGAGGGTGCCGCAGAAGCACTTGCTGTTCAGGCAAAGAGCCTGCTTCCCAAAGGCATCGTGGCAGTCGAAGGCGATTTTAAGAAAGGCGATGTCGTCAGCGTCTTCCGGCGCGGCAGCCATGAATATCTCGGAAAGGGCATTGTCAACTATGACCGGCCGGATCTGCAGAAAATCATGAACGAAAGCACCAGCCACACGGAAGCAATCAACCGCGATAACTGGATCGGCGCGGAATAAATGGTGCCGAATAAAGCATTCTTTTGTTTACGAAAATTCCCCTCCGTGTTATAATATTTGTATTCAGCCGGCTGCAGGTTTTTCTTTCAGCGAGGAAAGGAAGCTGCATCCGGTTTTCCATGTGCTTTTGGTTTTACTTCGAGAGCACAGCAAACACAAAGGAGGGTTTTTACCAATGAAATACGATTTTACATCTCTGATGAACCGCAGCGGCCACGATTCGATCGCTGTCGATCAGATCCCGATTCCGGGTGCGGAAGTCAAAGAGGGCTTCTCCCGCATCCCGATGTGGGTGGCCGACATGAACTTCCCGTCTCTTCCGACCATTCAGGAAGCAATTCACGCGAGAGTCAACGAACCGCATTTTGGCTACTTTAATCTGCCGGATGCATATTTTGACAGCATCATCCGCTGGCAGAAAGAGCGCAACGGTGTGGAAGATCTGCCGCGTGAGGCGATCGGCTATGAGAACGGCGTGCTCGGCTGTGTTGCTTCGGCTGCTGCCGCTTTTACATCCCCGGGCGAATCCATTCTTCTGCATTCCCCGACATACATCGGTTTTACCGGTGTTCTTGAGAACTGCGGACGCAATATCGTTCTCTCCGATCTTGTTCAGGATGAGAACGGCGTATGGCGTATGGACTACGCCGATATGGACCGCAAGTTAAAAGAACACAACATTCATTTCGCGATTTTCTGCTCTCCGCACAACCCGACAGGCCGTGTCTGGGAGCGCGAGGAAATTGAAAAGGCGATGGAAATTTACAAAGCAAATGAATGCGTTGTCATCTCCGATGAGATCTGGTCTGACCTGACACTGCCGGGCTTCAAACATATCCCAACGCAGTCCGTTTCGAAGGATGCACGCGAGCGCACCATCGCACTTTATGCACCGTCCAAGACCTTTAACCTGGCTGGCCTTGTAGGCTCCTACCACATCATCTACAACCGCATGCTGCGCGACCGTGTGGAGAAGGCTTCGTCCCTTTCTCACTACAATTCTCCGAACGTACTCTCTGTTCATGCGCTGATCGGCGCTTACCGTCCGGAGGGATACCAGTGGGTGGATGAACTGCGCGAAGTGCTGAAATCGAATGCGGATTATGCGTACAACTACATTCTCGAGCATTTCAAGGGCGTGAAGCTTTCCAAACCAGAAGGAACGTACATGCTGTACCTCGACTGCGAGGAGTGGTGCAAGGAGCATGATACCGATATGGATACACTGCTGAAAGCCGGTGTTGCTGTCGGCGTGATCTGGCAGGACGGACGGCCGTTCCACAGACCGTATGCGATCCGCCTGAATCTGGCACTGCCGCATGTGCTTGTGAAAGAGGCATTTGACCGTATGGATAAGTATGTATTCAATGCGAAATAATTGTATTTTCTAATTTTATAAGCCAAACATAATGAAAGACCGAAACGGACATTTTCCTCTGCCGTTCCGGTCTTTCGCTGTTTTGTGCATCCTGTTTTTTCAGTTTTGCTCCAGCTCCCGCTGTGCCAGCATCTCTTCCACGTTGATGCCGTACTTCTTTAAATTGACGCGGCCGTTTTCCAGCACAATGCCGTCTGCCTCCAGCATATCCGCCTGTTTCCCGGCGCCGCCGAAGACAAATTCCGCGGCCAGTTCGCCTTTGGAGTTTACCACACGGTAGCATGGAATGTGCTCCGGATCTGTGTTTTTATGTAAGGCGTTTCCCACGGCACGCGCCATCTTCGGCTCGCCTGCAAGCGCTGCTATCTGGCCGTATGTCGCCACTTTTCCGCGCGGAATCTGCTTTACCGCCTCATAGATTCTTTTGGTCGGGCTGTCCGTGATGATGTCGTAGCTCTCGGCGATCATGGTACGCACAGCGTCATCGGGTACGGTTCCGTCGAGGAGAATCGTGTTCCAATGTTCTTTGTTCTGATGATATCCCGGGATAACTGACGCGAATGCATCGCGCCAGTAGTCCCGCCATTCCGGGTTTGCTTTTACATTCAGCTGAATGATTCCGTCCTTTTCATAGACCCACAGAAATGCCTTTTTGCTTCCTTTCACGCGGATGAGCTGCCAGTTGTCATCGTGGAACGGTGCTTCCTGATATGTGTCCGGGAAGGAAAGGCCATAGGATAGCGCTTCTTCTCTTGTCTTCATTGCAGACTTCCTTTCTTCCTGTCGCGGGTGTTTTGATGTTTTTTCCGCAAAACACCCGCTTTTTTCTGTATTCGTCCTGCCGCTGCGATTCTGCTTTTTTCTGCGGCATTTTTCTTTATTATATCAGTCCGCCTGCTTCTGCGCAATTTTTCACCTGCTATTTTTTCATCTTCGGCTGGAAAATCCAGCTTGCAAGATACGCGAAAATCAACGCCGCTGATGTTCCGACAGCCCCCGCCTTTAATCCGCCCTGGAACACTCCTAAAAATCCGCTTTCTTTTACGGCATCTTTTACTCCCTGAAACAAAAGATGCCCGAACCCGAGCAGCGGCACCGACGCGCCTGCCCCGGCGTATTCTGCAAATGGATCGTAGAGTCCCAGAAAGCTCAACACCGCGCCCGTGCACACAAGCGTTACCATAATTCTTCCCGGCAGCATTTTCGTGCGGTCGAGCAGAATCTGGCACAGGGCACAAATGAGGCCGCCGACCCAGAAGGCATTGAAATATTCCATGAACGTTCCCATTTTACACATCCTCCTCCCTCTCGATTACAACCGCCTGTGCAATACCAGGCACGCTGCTGCCCTCCTGAAAGCTGACCTTCGACATCAGCGCACCAGTCGGTACAAACAGAATCCTCTTCCACTCTCCGTTTTCCAGCTTCGGCAGCAGATACTCCGCCAGCACCGATGCCGCACAGCCGCAGCCGCTTCCGCCCGCACCGGTGTCCTGTTTTGCCGGATCGAAGATCAGCATGCCGCAGTCACTGTGCTGTTCCGAGATATCGTATCCTTTTTTCTTCAGCAGCTCCAGCAGAATTTCCCGCCCCACAACGCCGAGATCTCCCGTCACAATGCGGTCGTAATCGGCCGGTTCCCGGTTGAAATCGACGAGGTTCTGTGCAATCGTATCGCACGCAGCGGGGGCCATGCAGGCGCCCATGTTCTGGTTGTCTTTCAGCCCGTAATCAATGATTTTTCCCGTCGTAGCGCCCGTGATTTTCACTCTGCTCTTCGTTTTCCCAAGCACACACGCGCCGCTTCCCGTCACCGTCCAGCTCGCGGACGGCGGGCGCTGGTTTCCGTAGGCGAGCGGAAAACGGAACTCCTTCTCCGCCGTTCCAAAATGGCTCGATGTCACCGCCAGCACCCGGTCACCGTATCCTCCTGCGACTGCCATCGCGCCAAGCGAAAGCGCCTCTCCCATCGTCGAGCAGGCACCGAACAGGCCGTAGAGCGGGCAGTTCAGATCCACCAGGCCGAACGATGATGCGATTGACTGTGCCAGAAGATCGCCCGCAAAAATCATGCGGATCTGCTCTGGCCTCACATTGGCTTTCTGCATTGCCAGCTTCGCGGTGGCAAGCTGCAGTTCACTCTCGCCCTCCTCCCAGCTCTCCTGCCCGCACATCGGGTCCGAAAGCGTGTGCGAAAAGTATTCGCCCAGCGGTCCATCCTTTTCCTTTTCTCCTACAATCGCCGCGCTGCCCTCGATATAGACGGCTTTGGCAAACGAGATGCTCTGCTTTCCTGTCATCTGTCTCATCGGCAAATTCCTCCGTTTTCTTATTTTGCGTCTTACCATTTCTGACCTTCAGTATTTCCGTTTTTTCCATTCTTACGCATGATTTTCCTGTTTTAGGGAACTCTGTACGCTGTAGCACAAAAATCCTGTTTCAGAAACTTTTAGAGGAATGTTTTTCATGAGTGAAATGCTGTATCTTCAGACGGAGCGGAATATCAAAATCACCAGTCCCGTCGTGACGCTCGGCGATGTGGCGCAGCTTTCCTGTTCAGACGGCGCTGTCCTTGCCCGCAATCAGGTCCGCCGCGTGGCGCATCTTCCCGATGACGGATACGGACGCTACGTCTGCTCCGCCTCCACCCTCGTCCGCCTCGTCACGGAGGCCGAGGAGCACGTCGATGTCACCCACATCGGCGAGCCGAATTTTATTTTAACGTACGAGGATCCGCGTCAGAAAAACACCTGGATCAGCTGGTGCAAAACGATTCTGGTCGGCATCCTTACGTTTATCGGAACTGCGTTTTCCATTATGACCTTCCACACCGACATCGGCATCCGCGAGCTGTTTTTGGATGTTTACACCCGTTTTCTCCCGCAGATGACGCCCGGATTTTCGGTGCTGGAAATTTCATATTCCATCGGCATCGGCCTTGGCGTCGTGCTCTATTTCAACCATTTCGGACGGCGGAAATTCACGCAGGACCCGACGCCGCTCGAGGTGGAAATGCGGGTCTACGAGGATGATATCGATACGACCATTCTCGAACAGAACGACCGCTCCGGTAAAGGAAAGGAGGCTTTTCATGCGAATCCTGCCAGAGATCCTGCTGATCACAGCCGGTCTTAGCCTTGGCTTTTTCATCGCGAGCGGCCTTGTCGCGCTTGTGATCGGCCTTGGCATCGTGACACGGTACGCCGGCATCACAAAGACAGCAGAGAGCCTGCGTTTTTACGAATGCTGCTGTATGGCCGGGGCGCTGTTCGGCGATCTTTTCTCGCTTGGCACCTTCTCGTTTTCCCTGCCCTCCTGGACGGCCGGTGTGTTCTGGCTTTTTGCGGGCATTTATCTGGGAAGCTGGATCATCGCGCTCGGCGAAGTCGTCAACCTGTTTTCGATCCTCTGCCGCCGGATCGGACTGACGCGCGGACTGCCGTTTGTAATTCTCTGCATGGCGGCAGGGAAAATCGCGGGCTCTCTCTATTATTTTGCAAGTGGATTTCAATAAGAACTGGAGGTAAGATGTGATGCAGAGTTTAAAAAATGAACGGGCAAAAAAAGAATACGAACAGTTTGTCAAAGAGGTGACGCCAAAGCAGAATCTCTTCTGCAATATGGCAAAAGCCTTTATCGTCGGCGGTCTGATCTGTGTCGTGGGGCAGATTCTGCTCCATATCGGCAAAACGCAGTTCTCACTCAGCAAAGATGACGCCGGCTCCTGGTGCTCGCTGATTCTGATCCTTAGCAGTGTGATTTTAACCGGCCTCAACATCTATCAGAAAATCGTCACCTTTGCCGGCTGCGGTGCGCTCGTCCCGATCACCGGCTTTGCCAACTCGGTTGCAGCTCCTGCGATTGAATATAAAAAAGAAGGACAGGTCTTCGGCATCGGTGCGAAAATTTTCACCATCGCCGGACCTGTCATTCTGTACGGTGTCTTTGCAAGCTGGCTGCTCGGCTTTCTCTATTGGCTGTGGACTGCTGCCGGGAACTGGTTTTAAATCAGTTCCGCAGCGCTTCCGCCTCTTCTTTTGTGCAGCCCTCGCGGCTGTAACGGGCTTTTTCATAGCCGTCGTGCAGCCGTCTCATGCCGTCGCCGGAAAGCTCGTTTCTCTCTTCCAGCTCCGCCGGGGTTTCGGCTCCGGTCGGCTGGTATTTTCCGGCTTTTTTGATCGTTTTTTTATACTTCCGGCGGATACGCATATTCGGGGAGAGATAGCCCTCTTTCTTTTCCCGCCGCCACGGCAGATTTTCCCGTTCGTCGTTTCCCTGATGCAGGAAGAGAACTTCGTCCTCCTCATCCTCTGAGAAGGCTTTTCCCGCATTTTTTACGCTCTGGTAAATCGCCCGCAGAACCGCGATTCCGACGGCAACCATCACAAGATACATGACCGCCGTAAAAAGATTCTGGATCCACTGCGGCATCGGTTTGTACTCTTTGTCCCCCAGCATATCGGACAGATCGGCCTGCTCCATGCCCTGCGGCGCCTCGGCCTCCGGTGTTTCGATCGTAAGATCGCTTTCCAGCTCTTTCGGCTCATATCCTGCGATCGCCTCCGCAATCGGATCCTTTCCGTAGAGCGCCGATGGGAGCACGAACAGTACCAGAAGGAGTACTGCAATTTTCAGGATCAGTTTTCCCGTCCGCTGCATCGTCTCCACCGGGAGATTGGCGATTTTCTGATGGTCACGGATGAACCCGTGCATGCCGTCGAGGTACTGGCAGAAGAAGCACAGGAATACATCTGCAAAGAAAAACCAGTAGATCAGATGCCAGTAGAACGGCATTTTCATCAGCACACCGATCACATACTGTATCATAAACCAGAGAAAATGAAGGGGCTTTGGCTCATCGAGGAGCGTCGGGATCTCCCACGCTTCCATATCCGCCAGCGGCATTGAGCCGGCCGGCAGTTCCTGCGCTGCTTTCTTTAACTGGCCTTTGCGGATTCTGACATAGCCGCGGATCAGGAAAATCACAGCGGCCATAAGACCCGTCATCACGCCGGAAAGGCTCTCCAGAAATGCAGGAGAAATACCGTTCTCAAACTTGTTTTTTCCATCGTTTGCCGCCGCAGCCGCTTCAATTACCGCTGCCGCCTGCACACTGAACAGGGAACAGAAAAATTTCGCTGCCAGATACGTCACCGCGCAGACCGCAATTCCGCCAAGCAGAAACTGCCAGAGTGCTTTCGTTTTCCGGATCAGAATCCAGCTTGCAGCGGCCGGAATCAGCAGCAATAAGGATATGGCGCAGAAATACAGCGCCTCCCTTCCCGTCAGCCCCAGAAAACCGGCGGCAAAGCCATAGATGCCGGCGAATAAAAGCCAGACATGAAGCCAGGTCAGCGGGATCTGTACCGGTGTCTTTTTTATTTCCATGGTTTCACCTCCCAGCCGATTGCGGTGTACGCACGGTTCTGCTCCGACGGAACTTCTTCGCCCGGCAGATACGGAATCACCCACAGCACCTGGTTCTGCGCACCGGAGAGCAGATGAAGCGCCTCACGGACCTCATCGGTTCTGTTTTTGGATACGACAACGTAGGTGTGGCCGGTGAGCTCTTTTTCCGCCTCTTTGTGCAGAAACTCCGCGCTGCCTGTGAGATTGCCCCCAAGCTGCACGCACGCCAGTTTCCGGTTCAGCTCCGCTGTTTTTCCGGCGCCCGCTGCCAGATGGACACGCAGCTCCTCGCCGGTCTCCTCATCTTTCGCATTGCTCTTCACCCACAGATTCATCTTGTTTTTCACCATCCGCGCCGCAAGCGAAGACGTGATGCGGATGCTCTCCTCGACCTGCGCTTCCTCGCGCAGAATGTTGGCGTCCTCGATATCGAGAAGCACCGTAACTTCCACGCTCGTCGTCGCGTCAAACTGATTGACCATCAGATCTCCCATCCGTGCCGACGATTTCCAGTTGATGCGGTTCATCGGGTCTTCTTTCCGGTAATCGCGGATACCGGAAAATTCAAACGGGTCCTCGTACAGGCGATTCCGTGACAGAACCATGCCCGACACGGCACGGCAGATCATCTGAATCCGTGCAGTATCGACCTGGCGCGGGTAAACGTACATCTGTGTCTGCTGCGGGTAATCGCTGTAAAGACCCTCCCGGAAAAAAAGATCGTACGCTACGGCATGCGCACCGGTGATCTCGTAGAATCCTCGTTTTTTCGCCTGAAACGGCAGTGTTCTCGTGACCTGCTGATGAAACAGGAACGAAAAGACATCGCGTTTGTAGCTCTGGTCGGTGATACTTGCGTTTGCTTTTGCCTCGCGGTCGAATTCCAGATTGCGGCTCATCGAAATGCCAAGCTCGAGTGCCGGAATCGGCAGCAGTTTGTCGTTTACGACGACCTCTTTTAACGTACTCTCCTCGCCCTCATAGATCGCGGAATCCTGGAAGCTGACCTGGATTTTCAGATTTTTCTGCCAGTTTTTCTGGTACAGCTTTTTCTGCAGAAACCAGGCGAGCGCCATTCCAAATAGTAATAAAAGAAGCATAGTCCGTTACCTTCCTGACCAGTTTTCGGTCGGCAGATCGATGCGGTTTAAAATTTCCTCGATCACCGATTCTGCGGCTCTTCCGTCGTCTGCGCCGATCTGCATGGTGAGACGGTGTGCGAGTACCGGAACAGCCACGGTCTTGAAGTCCTCCGGCACAACGTAGTTTCGTCCCTGCACCAGCGCGTGGCCCTGTACGGCACGTAAAAATGCGAGTGTTCCACGCGGGCTCACACCGCTTGCAATTTTGCTGTTGACTCTCGTCTCCTGTACGATGCGGACGAGATACTGTACCAGTTCCGGATGCAGGTAGACTTCTTTACACGCCTCCTGCAGGGTACGGATTTCTTCTTTTTGGCAGACAGACGACAGCTCGGCGAGCGGCTCCTCGGTCAGGAAACGGGCGATCATCTGCGTCTCTTCCGCCGGGCTTAATGCTTCCATCGAAAGTTTCATTAAAAAACGGTCCATCTGCGCCTCCGGCAGCGGGAAGGTTCCGAGCGTCTCGAGCGGGTTCTGCGTGGCGATGACGAGGAACGGCTCCTCGAGCGGCCGTGTCACACCGTCCACGGTGATCTGGCGCTCAGCCATGCACTCGAGAAGGCTGCTCTGCGTCTTCGGCGTTGCACGGTTGATCTCATCAGCAAGCAGAATGTTGCAGAAGGCAGGGCCTTTCGAAAAGACGAACTCTCCGCTTTTGGCATCAAAATAATTGAGACCGGTGACATCGGACGGCAGTAAGTCCGGTGTGAACTGGATGCGGCCGAACTCTGCCTCGACGGATTTCGCAAGGGATTTCGCCATGACCGTTTTTCCTGTTCCCGGGACATCCTCGAGCAGGATATGACCTTTGGCAACAAGGCAGGTCAGGACAAGCTCTATCGTGCGCTCGTTTCCGATCATGACCTTTGCGATATTTTCTTTTAATTGCTGCAATACATTATTTTCCATGTTTTGCTTCCTCCAATAGTAAGATTTAATAAAAAAATCCACCCCTCGCTGTTCTGTTTTGTAAGAACAGCACGATAAATTTATTTTACTGCACATATTTTCGGAAGACAAGCAGAAAAAGGACGATGCTGTACATACTTTTCACAGCATCGCCCTTTACGGTTTCTTCTATAAATTAGCTTGTCTCTTACAGTGCTTTCCGGTACAGCGCCTCGATGTCCTGCTGACGGGACGCTCTCGGGTTGACGGCGATGTTTCCGCTCTTCATCGCATCTACCGCCATCGGCACGATTTTGCTCTCGATCTCCTCTGCTGTCACTTCTTTTCCCTTTGCCGCCTGGCGGATCGCATCGGTCAGGCTGGCCGGGATTCCGATGGCTGCGGTCAGCTCGCGGATCGCGCCGACCAGCATCATCGGCTCAAATTCATCGGCGTATGCCGGGATTTCGCTGATGTAGTTGTAGATCTTCAAATATCTTCCATGGTCTGCCAGTGCATTGTACTCTGCGATGACCGGAAGCAGAACGGCATTTGCCACGCCGTGCGGCACATCGAAGAAGGCGCTCACAGGATGACTCATTGCATGGACATTTCCAAGTCTTGCGTAGGAAAATGCAATACCCGCGAACAGCGAACCGGTCAGCATCGCCTCTGCGGCTTCGAGATCGGTTCTGCGCGCCACGAAACGGCGGATATTTTTACCGATCAATTCCATCGCTTTTTCTGCCATGGCATCGGAGAACGGAGATGCGGCTGTGGAAATATAAGCCTCCTCCGCATGGATAAAGGCATCAATACCGCACGCTGCCGCAACGGATGCCGGAGCGGAAGTTAAAAGTTCCGGATCGAGAATCGCGTACTCCGGCAGAAGTTCATAGCTGAATACGGTCAGCTTGTAATCTCTGCTGTGGTCGGTGATCACGGAAAATGCGGTCACCTCGGAGCCGGTTCCCGCAGTCGTCGGAATGGCAATCAGCGGGACAATTTTTCCCGGCACTTTGTGTGCGCCTTCGTATTCCGTGATGCTTCCGCCGTATTTTGCCGTCACACCGACGGCCTTTGCTACATCCATCGGAGAACCGCCGCCGAGTGCTACGAGAAAGTCTGCGCCGGAAGCAAGATAGCTCTCGGTTGCTTTTTCTACTGTCGTCACAGACGGATTCGCCTCAATATCTGTGAAAATATCGGCTGCGATGCCTGCCGCTTTCAGGCTGTCCGCTGCTTTGTCCACAATGCCCATTTTTTTCAGGGTAGGACCGGAAAGAATCATCGCATGGGTTCCGCCCATCTTCTTGGCACACTCCGGCAGTTTGGCAAGCGTTCCTGCTCCGACAATAATATTCTGTGGAATCGAAAATTCGAATGGATTCATCTTATTTTTCCCCTTTCTTTCAGTAAGCGTGCCGAAAATTTTTCTTTCCGACACGCTTTGTTTTATCCTATCTCAGCTTCAGCCAGCCATTTTGGCAAGAACACGGTCGATCGCTGCATCGATAACAACGTCGAGTTCCGCATCGTCTGCCTCCGGCATCAGGGACGCTGCGTCCTCGTCGGAGATCAGCTCGATCAGACTGCCGAACTTCTCTTTATATTTGAACTTGCAGACTGCAAAGAATACAACACCGAGGAGGCTCCAGCCGCCTACCATCAGCCACTCCTGCCATACCAGTGTTCCGCCGGAACCAGGAATGCAGTAAACAAGCACCATGCATCCGGACATCAGAACCGCCATCGTTCCAACAAATTTGTATGCCGGAACACGGTACGGACGCGGCATATCCGGCTCTTTCTTCCGCAGGATCAGGAAGGAAAGAGATACCATACAGTAGGCAAGACAGCATCCAAAGTTACCTGCATCACAGATCCACACCATCATGCCTCGTCCTGCAAACGGAGCCAGCATAGTCAGCGCGCCGATCAGGAACAGGGCGTTGATCGGAGTTTTGTTCTGCGGATGAAGCTTTGCGAACATCGGCGGAATCATGTAGGATTCAGCCATAGAGTACAGGGCACGGGAACCGCCGATCATAAAGGAGTTCCAGGATGTGATGATACCGCACATACCGCCGACGATGATGACTTTTGCCATAACCGCTGTACCGAACGCTTTCGCCATCGCATCTGCTGTGACAAGTCCGGTTCCTGCTTCCGAGCTCAGGATTTCGGACGGGTTCAGCACATAGCCGACAGCCAGGATAACACAGGAATAGAAAACAACAGCGAGTACAACGGAGAGAATCATCATTTTACCGATTTTCTTTAACGGAACGTTGATTTCCTCTGCTGCCTGCGGGATAACGTCAAAGCCGATGAAGAAGAACGGGGTAACAACAGCAACTTTGATGATGTTCTGGAACATCGTTCCGGTGCTCTCGCCGACGAACATCTGTCCCTGCAGATTGCTGGAATCTCCGTTGATCACGGATGCCACAATCAGAAGGATACCAGCGCCGCCGATGATACAGGTAAGGACCGTCTGCAGAACGGCTGCTGTTTTTGCGCCCAGCACATTGATCAGTGTGATGAGGAACGCTACAATAACGGCTACGGCTACCCAGGAAGCATAGATATCAAATCCTGCCACGCTGTACATATAGCCTTTCAGGAATCCCGGCCACAGATATGTGATGATGGTTGGGAAGGCGCACGCCTCGAAACACGTAACACTGACGTATCCTAAAATAATCGCCCAGGTACAGATGAACGAACCGTTCGGGCCCATCGCCTTGTAGCTGAAGACGTGCTCGCCGCCGCACTGCGGCATCGCTGCAGTCAGTTCTGCGTAAGTCAGTCCGATGAAGAAGATCATGACACCGCCGATCGCAAACGCAATTGAAGCTCCGACAACGCCGCCTTTCTGAATCCAGCTTCCTGAGGATACGACCCAGCCCCAGCCGATCATGGCTCCGAAAGCGATGACGAGAATATCCCATGCACCTAATACTTTGTCAAATTCTGATTTTTTCTGTTCCATGGCTTATTCCTCCCCGCTTCCGTATTTCTTCTGAATCAGTTCCTCGAGATATTCCGCTGTGCCCTCCACACCAAGGAATGCACTGTTGATCAGAATGTCTCGGTTGTGCCGGTCTCCGCGGTTGCTGCCGGTCAGCGCCAGATGACGCTTGTGATACCGTTTGTCCTTCTCGAGCAGCAGAATTTTTGCATCGCTCTCGGAAAGGCTGTGGCTCTTCATGATATTCTGAATGCGGATCTCATCCGGTGCATAGATAAAAGTCCGGAGGAGCTTGATATCTTTGCTGTCCTTTAAGATGTAATCCGCGGATCGTCCGATGATGACGCAGGCCTCTTTTTCTGCCAGTTTCCGGATGATCTGCTTCTGTACATGAATCGCACGCTCGGTCAGGTCCGCATATTTGGAGAAGGATCCACGGACATCGCCCTCGGCTCCTTTTCCGGCAATCGTACCGCCCTCTTCTACACGGTTCATGATGTCTTTCGGAATTCCGACTTCTTCAATAATCTGATCCACCAGATCGCGGTCGTAGAACTTAATTCCGAGATCCTCCGCAATTTTCCTGCCGATGGCATTTCCTTTGGCTCCGTACTCGCAGCCGATTGTGATAACCAGATGTCCCATACCGTTTTCCTCTCACATTTAATTTCTCTGTTTTACCTGTTGTTTCCGATTCACAGAATGAAAAGAAAAACAGGACAGGGGCGAAGCATGGTTCTTTGCTTTTTGACGTCCTTGTCCTGTTCTTTTCACGCTATGAGATTTTCTTTGTTTCTATAAGAATTCTTTATTTTTCCAGAGCTTTTACGGTTTCTTCGATGATAGCAACTGCCTTGTCGCAGTCCTCCTCGGTTACGATAAGCGGAGGGATCAGACGAATGATGTGCGCTCCGATGGCGGTGATCAGCAGATGGCAGTCAAGGCAGCCATGTTTGACTTCTACGCCGCTGATGGTATCATCAAACTCTACGCCGACCAGCAGTCCCTGATGTCTGACTTCTTTGACATGCGGCAGTTTTGCTAATTTTTCTGCGAAGTAATCACCGACTTTCTTTGCATTTCCGGCAAGGTCGCGGTCGATCAGTTCGTTGACTTCTGCCAGTGCTGCTGCACAGCTGACTGGATGGCCGCCGAAGGTAGTTCCGTGAGATCCCGGGGTAAAGGCTTTTGCTACTTCAGCTGTTGCGCAGATTGCGCCAATCGGCATTCCGCCGCCAAGACCTTTTGCCATGGATACGATATCCGGTTTGATGCCGTAGTTCATGTAAGACATTACCGCACCGGTTCTGCACCAGCCGGTCTGTACTTCATCAATCAGAAGCAGCATGTCGTTCTCATCACAGAACTTCCGGAGTCCCTGCATGAACTCTTTCGTTGCCGGATGAACACCGCCTTCGCCCTGTACCGGCTCAACCATGATGGCGATGGTGTTTTCGGTACATGCATCTTTGAAGGCCTGCAGATCATTGTACGGTGCGTAGGAGAATCCGTAGGTCATCGGTCCGAATCCAACCTGGCATCCGTTGCCCGGCTGACCGGTTGCAGACATGGCACCGAAGGTTCTTCCATGGAAGCCCATCTTTGCGGTTACGATGTGGTAACGGTTCGGGCCGTATTTCTCGATGCCGTACTTTCTTGCCATTTTGATCATGGCCTCGTTCGCCTCGGTACCGGAGTTCTGATAGAAAATCTTGTCCATGCCGATGGTCTCGCAGACTTTCTCAGCAAGCAGTGCCTGCGGGATGGTGTATGGATAGTTGAAGGTATGCATGATATCGTCGAGCTGCTCTTTTGCTGCAGCAACAACTTTCGGGTTTCTGTTTCCGGCGTTGTTTACGGCGATGCCTGCGTAAAAGTCAAGATACGGCGTTCCGTTTTCGTCGTACATGTACATCCCCTCTGCGGTTTCTGCAAGGAAATCGAAACGCTCGTAGGTCTCGATCATGTACTTGTTTACTTTGTCTTTGATGTCCTGAACCGTTAATCCTGTGTCTTTTAATCTCATAGTGTTATCCTCCCATAGCGTTGAAAAGATTTTTTAAATAAAAAACAAAAAAGCAAAGACTACTCGTTGGTAAGCGTCTTTGCTTTGTTTTTCGTTTATTATTTTGTACAACCATACAATAGCACCACTCCCTATATTTGTCAATTACTTTTTTTAAAAAGTTTTTTATTTTTGTTTTTTCTTTAACGCCCGCTTTTTCTATTCTTTTTTAATGCTTTTTCGTCTTCCGCCGTATTTTTTTCATATCCGTTGTTTTTTATTCTGATGTTCCAGCGGATTTCTGTCCATTATATTGAACAGTTCATTCAAAAAAAGAAAGCCTGTTATTCTGCGGCTTTTAGTGATAGTCGAGAAAGAAACACATGCAGCTCGTCTTCTCCGTCCCTCTGTTGCGGTAGATGTGGGTCTGGTCTGTCTCGAAACGGAATGCCTGCTTCAAGTGGATCTCATGCTCTTTTCCATTGCACTCCACGGTCATCACGCCGTCTGTCACCACCAGGTACTCTCTTGTTTTCTCTCCGTGGCCGCCGCTCACATACGTTCCGCCCGGTTCGATGTCGATACGGTAGATTTCCACAAGCCGCGTGTCTTCATACGGAAAGCACGTCCACACAGTGTACTGCCCCTCCAGCTCTTTCGTCGGAACCAGATCCTCCGGTGTCACAAGATAACTATCCACCAGCGGCGTTGCAATCAGCTCCTGAAATTCAATCCGCAGGCCGCTCGTAATCTTCCCGAGCACGCCAAGCGACGGGTTCGCCGTTCCCTTTTCGATCTGCGAGAGCATACTCTTGCTGACCCCGGTCTGCTCTGAGGCCTGGTCGAGACTCATCCCTTTCGACTGCCGGATCCGTTTCAGATTGACTGCCACATTTTCTGTCAGATAATCCATGTTCTTCCACCTGCCTTTCTTCGTATTTCGCTCATTGTAGCACACCTTCCTCCGATATTCCAGTGAATATTTTTAAACTTTCTGCCGCCTTTCCCCGCTTCGCCTTTCTTTTCTTCCTTTATCCGCCCGGGTTTCAGGCGCTTTTCTCTGCCTTTCCCAGGAAAAGCGCCCTTCCGCCGGATTTGTATTTTTGTCAGACCTTTTCCATCCGCATCTGCCGCAGAATCTTCTTTTCCATCCGCGACACCTGCACCTGCGAAATCCCCAGTTTTCCGGCGATCTGCGCCTGCGTCATGTCCTGAAAATAGCGCATGTAGATGAGCTGCCGCTCCTTCGCGGGCAGTCGTCCCAACAGCTCTTCCAAGAAAATCCGGTTCAGCAGCTTTTCCTGCCCGTTCTCTTTTTCCGGAATGCGGTCCATCAGAGAAATATCGTGGTTTTCCCCCTGATAGATGGTCTTCTGCAGCGATTCCACCTCCGCGCCGGACTCCATCGCCTCCACGATTTCCTCCACGGTAACATCAAGCTCCCCCGCTATCTCCGCCAGCGTCGGATCGCGCCCGTTCTCCCGCTCCAGCCGCTCACGCACCGCATACGCTTTCCACGCCAGTTCCCGGATCGGGCGGCTCACCTTCACCATCCCCTCCGACCGCAGAAACCGCCGGATCTCCCCCGCAATCATCGGAACCGCATACGTCGAAAAACAGACTTCAAACGAAGGATCAAATTTATCAATCGCCTTCAACAGCCCAATGCTCCCGATCTGGCACAGATCCTCCATCTCCACCCCGCGGTTTGCAAACCGCCTCACCATGCTCCAGACCAGTCCCATATTTTCCTCTGCCAGTGTATCCCTTGCCGCTTTATCCCCTTCGTGTGCCTTTTCGATCAGGGCAAGCGTATGTTCCATGCATTCTGACTCCTATGACTTCCGATCCGGCCCTTACATTTCCGGATGCACACCGATTTTCCGTTTCATCACCACTTCCGTCCCCCATCCCGGATGCGACCTTACTTCCAGCTCATCCATAAACGCCTCCATAAACGAAAACCCCATCCCCGACCGCTCCAGCTCCGGGCAGGTCGTAAACATCGGCTCCATCGCCTTCTCCACATTTTCGATCCCGACGCCGGTATCTTTTACCGTCACCTGAAACACCTTCTCCTCCAGATCCAGCACACACTTCATCTGAATTTTCCCTTTTTCCTGCCGGTATCCGTGAATCATCGCATTCGTAACCGCCTCCGAAATCGCCGTCTTGACATCCGCCACTTCCTCCACCGTCGGATTCAGCTGCGCCAGAAACGCCGCCGCAGACACCCGCGCAAAACTCTCATTGCAGGGACGGCTCTCAAATTCCAGCGTCATCGTATTCCACCGCATCTTCTCTTCTGTTTTCATCCTTTCTCGCATCATCCCATTCCCCTTTCTGCCCACTCCCCGTCCAAAACCTACTTCCACGTCTTCTCCTCTTCCACCTCAATCACCCGCGTCACCCCCGACATCACCAGAATCCTCCGCATCCGCTCTCCCACATGCACCGCTCTCACCTTCCCGCCAATCAGCTCCATCTCCCGAAACCTCCCCATCACCAGTCCAATCCCCGAACTGTCCATAAACACCGTCTTCCGAAAATCAAACACCACCTCCCTCACATTCCTCTCCACCAAAATCTCCCCCGCCTCCTCCCGAAGCCGGTCAGCCACAAAATGATCCACCTCTTCCGGAAGCCGAATCGTCATCACCGCATCCTTCACCCAAACACGATTATCCATTTCCCATCCTCCCTCTTTCCTGTCATAAAATAAAAAACACAAAAGATTTTTCGCCGTAAAGCGAATTTCATCTTTTGTGTTTTATCTTCTCACTTTTATACTTTTTTGCCCTTCGTCCCACGCACCCTCCGCGTAGTCAGTGGTATCAGCCCGACGAAACAGCGCCGCATCTCCTGCGGCATTCTGCCCCGTGGGCGTCCGTCCTCACTATTCCTCCGTCTTCACAGTCCCCCCCAGCGCCTCAATCTGCTGCTCGGCCTTAGTAGCCTTCTGGGTTCCCGGGAACTTATCGATGATCTCCTGGAACACCGAAATCGCATTATCGGTATCCCCACTCAGCCGATACGCATGCGCCAGATAGTTAAGCACCGTATAGTCACTGTCGTTGATATTCTTAGCCTTCGAAAGCTTATCAATCGCCTCAGTGTAATTCGCATCGTCAAATGCATTCACACCCGACTGCGAAAGCTCCTGGAACATAGACGACTGCATGCTCTTGTAAATAGTGTCATACACAGCCTTTGCGTCCACAGAAAGCACCTCCGGGTTGACCTCGGTCAGTGCGTTTGTTGCGTTGCTCGTGTTGCCCTGCTGCTGCGCTTCCACAGCCTTTAAAAGGTTCTCGTAGGAAGCCGCCGTATCCTGTGCCGTCTGGATCTGCTGCTGCGCAGAAGCCGTCGTTTCGTTCAGAGAATCCACCTGGCTCTGGAGCTGGTTCAGCTGGGCCTCCTGGCTCGCCATCTTGCCGCTGTATTCCACAACCTTCTCGTCCGCCTGCCGGTTAATTCGCTGCGTATTCGCAGGCCCGATCAGGAACCACACAACCAGTGCGCCAAGCACCAGCCCAATACCGATATTCAGCATCGTTGCCGCTGTAGACGTCTCGCGGAACGTCGGCGGAATAATCACCGTATCCCCGCTTACCACACGCTCACGCTCGTCCTCGCGCTGCTCCTCCGTACGCTCCCTGCGGCCGAACCGCCGCGGCTCCAGCGACGTCTGCGTACCCGTCTGGAAATCAACCTCCTTCAGGAAACGAAGCGTCGTCGAGTTCGTCTTGTCAATTTTCGCCGCCTTTTTCAGAATCTTCCGCGCTTTCTCATACTCACCCTTGTGAATATAAATCAGCGCCAGCAGATGATATCCCTTGATCAGCTTCGGATTCTGGTTCAGAATCTTGCGCAGCTGGATCGCAGCCACATCCTCATTGTTCTCGCGGCAGCATTTCAGCGCACTGTTGTATTTCTTGATCGTCTGATTGATCATATCCAGCTTCGCCTGCTCCGCCTGCAGCGTCGCAATATACTCCGTCGCCACATTATTCTCCGGCATAATATTCTTGCTGATGATCCACTCACTTAACGCCGCAACCGCTTCACCCGTCTCAAAATAGACAAGGCCTAACAAGTTCCGCGCATGGATATTGTATTTGTTAAACTTCAGACTCCGCCGCAGCATATCGATCGCTCCGGAAAGATCCCGGATCTCTGCCTTGTCGAGGCCCAGATTGTAGTACATATTCGAAAGAGAAAAACATTTTCTCTGTACTCTCAGGTTAAAACCACAGTTGGGACAGATCTCCATTCCGACGTCCACAACCGATTTACAATTCATACAGTTCATTCCGGCACCTTACTCTTCCTTTTCCGCTTCTGTCTCGTTTTCCTGTTCCGGCTTGTCGTTTTTCATCATTTCTTTCAAAATGTCGATCACATCCGTCAGATCACGGCTGTAAATCGCATCCTCCACCTCGTCCACATCGAGACATGGTTTAAACTTCTTCAGTTCTTCTTCGTAATTTAACATAAACAAAAAATTCCTTCCTGTATTCGCTAACCATTCCGCTTTGCAAGATATGCTTTCAGTTCGCCCGCCAGATACAGAGAACCCACGCAGAACAGCATGCCGCTGCCCTTTTTGCCCAGTGCCTTCTCATACGCTGCCCCGATCTCCGGTTCCGCGCAGACATCCGTGCATCCTGCTTTTCTGAAGTCCTCTGCAAGCACTTCCGCCGGTACGACGCGGCTTCCGTCGATCTGCGTTGCAACAACATGGGACGGATGAATTCCCTCGCAGATTTCACCGATCATCTCATGATAGTGCTTGTCTGCAACTGCCGTGAACAGAATCGTGATCTCGTTTTCTTTCGCAAAATAGCCTGCCGTGCTGACAAACTGTGCAATGCCGTCCTCGTTGTGCGCGCCGTCGATGATGACGCCCGGCGCAGCCATTTCCATACGGCACGGCCATTTGATCTTCGAAAGGCCTTCCGCAAGCACGTTCTTAGGAATGTCGTGCACGTCCTGCAGAATATGCATCGTGTAGAACGCAAGGCTTGCATTCATCATCTGGTATTTTGCCACATACGGAATCGCAAGCTCTGCTTTTTCGCCGCCCGGATATGCAAAGGTAAAGGTGATACCCTCGCGGCTCTGTGTTTTCATCTCATAGAACGACGGCTCCATCGGCCATGCCGGGCTTCCCATCTCTTTCGCCTTTGCGGCAATGACAGAAGCCGGACCTGGCTGGCTGGCGTCGTAGATTACCGGGACACCGGCTTTGATGATGCCGGC
This sequence comes from Blautia sp. TF10-30, assembly GCF_003481245.1. NCBI lineage: Bacteria > Bacillati > Bacillota > Clostridia > Lachnospirales > Lachnospiraceae > Blautia > Blautia sp. TF10-30. Next base: position 124,586 of record NZ_QUKM01000004.1, on the reverse strand, counting down.
TTTCTCTCCCGCAATCGCCTCGAGGGTGTCGCCGAGATACTCGGTGTGGTCGCGGCTGATGGACGTGATGATGCATGCCAGCGGCTTTTCGACCACATTTGTCGCATCCAGCCGTCCGCCAAGGCCGGTCTCCATGACCAGGTATTCCACGCCGGCTTCTTTGAAAATCAGCATTCCCATCAGGAACAGCGTCTCAAAATAGCTCGGATGGCCTTCGCCCTCCGCCTCGTATTCTTTGGCTGCTTTTTCCACTTTGAGAAATGCGTCGAGAAACTGCTCATCCGACACATCTTCCCCGTTGATCTGGAACCGCTCGTTGATGCGTACAAGGTGCGGGGAGGTAAAAAGTCCTGTCTTTTTGCCGCCTGCAAGCAGCATCGCATTCAAGTACGCGCAGACGCTTCCCTTTCCGTTCGTGCCCGCCACATGGATAATTTTGATCCCTTCCTGCGGATTCCCAAGGCGCGAAAGAAGCTCCCTCGTATGTTCCGGCGGATGCTTCACCGTAAATTTCGGTATTGTTTCGATATAATCAACTGCTTCTGTATAATTCACTTTATTTCACCATTCTTCAGTATTTTAGGGCTGCTTTCAAACCCTAGTATCATTATAATCGAGTGACCGGATATGTCCATAGCAATTTTCAAAATTTTGTCCCGACTTTTCGACTTTCCCCGTAAAAAGATACAGTGGGACGTCAAAATCCGCCCCACTGTATGATCTTTCGGACACTCTTTTTAATTCTGCAGACCGCCGTCTTCGGCCGGTTTATCGCTGTTTTCTGTTTTTGACGGCTCAATCTTGTCGCCTTCGCCCTCCGGCGCACCGGACGGCGCTGCCGTCAGTTCATCCTGCGGCGCAGTGCTCGTATTGGCATTTTCCTGCGTCACATCTGTTTTCGTGCTGTCCGGGTTCGGCATCGGCGTCGGTGTAGATACCGTTTTTGGCTCTTCATACATCATCGGCTCTGTCCTTGTCAGCACCTTCTTCGTCGAGCTGTTGCTCTGCTGCGCGATTGTAATCTGATCACCGTCTTCCAGGGTCAGACTATGCACCATCAGAATCGACGGGCTGACATAAACGGTATCCTGTATCTCCTCGTTGACTTCCACACGGCTCGATGCCGTAAAGTTTTCTCCGTAAAAATACCAAGTATCTTCTCCGGATTTTTCAATTCGTTCCAGTGTTACCGGCAGAGCACCCATCTGCAGCTTCACACGCTCATACGGTGTCTCTCCGTCTTCTCCGTAAACGTACCGTTTTCCATACAGCATATCATACTGCAGCACCTCGAGATCCACCTGATAATTCTTCGTATTCCGTCTCGTCTGATGATACCGGAAAATGGTTCCGTCATGAATTCCCACACGGTTCATAACCTCTGCTGCAATCTGGTAGGAAGCAATGTTTTCCTGTTTTCTTTTCAGTCCCATATTATCCCAGATTACGTATTCGGTCTGATACAGATAGCGGTTCTCCAGATCTTCTACTTTCAGTCCCATCGTTGGCAGATGGTCCCCGTACATCACAAGTACCACCGGCTCCGGATAATCCGCAAGCTTTGTCGTCAGCTCTTTGACAAATATGTCCATCTCATGAATCTGATTTACATAATATTCCCAGGAGTAATTATTTTTTTCCCGGTCTTCCGCGCCTGTCACTGTAATCTCCGGATCGTCAAGCACCGGCTCTGTCGGATAATCACCGTGGCCCTGTACCGAAATCGTATAGATATAATCCGGTTCGTCTGTCGCATCGAGCGTTTTTATGATCTCTTTTGTCAGAATATGGTCTTTTACCCATCCTGTTGCCGTCACATCCGAGATATCCGGCATATATTCCTCCGAGGTAAAGGTATCAAAACCAAGACGTGAGAACACACTTCTTCTGGAATAGAAGTTTGCTTCATTGTTGTGGATCGCATGGGTCGCATAGCCAAGATTCTTTAAAACATACGGCGCACTCTCACACGTCTCCTCTGAAAGCACCGATTTGTACGGATACTCACCCGCTCCGAAATACCGGAGGCTCATGCCGGAAATAGTTTCAAACTCTGTGTTTGCTGTTCCGGCTCCCACCACCGGCACGCGGAGATAACCGGAAGAATAATCCTTCATCAGCTGCCGGTAATACGGGATCGGATCCTCGGAAATGTTGAGGAAATTAACCAGCTCCGGATCGAAAAAGGACTCCAGCTGCAAAAAGATAATATTCGGTTTTACCGTATCATCCTCTTTTTGTTCGCCTTCACTCGTCTCAATCTGTTTCACGAGCTGTTCGGAATAGCCGTTCGGCTCTGAAATTCCCGTATCAAACAGGGTGACTGCCAGACAGTACGGATAGCCGTAATCCTGGTAGGCAAATGCGATGTTGACGAAATAGCTGGAAAGCACACGCTTTGCAAGCGCCAGATTTGTTGCTCCCGTAAAGAGTACAATTACCAGAGCAATCAACGGCACATTCAGATACCAGCGGATTTTCCCCTGAAATTTCGGTCCTTTGATCCAGACCCATACAAAAAATGCCAATAATGCCACAAGGGCTGCTACGACGAGGATCATGGTACCTTTCGACAGATACTTCGTCACGACCTTTGCGCCGTCGCTTAAATTCCGCAAGTCCGGTCCGGTAAACGGCGTGACGCGGTTCGCCAGAATCACACCGTTAATGATGCCGAGCAGCAGCCAGAAACAGCTCATCACCAGCCGTACCAGCACACGTCTGCGGAACAGATAAACTACCATAAAAGTAGTGAAGATCAAAAATGCATTGTACAAAAAGACCCATGGGCTTTCCACCATGTAGCTCCATGCAGATGCCAGCGAATGGCGGGAAAATGCTTCAATCACCAGATACAGAATACAGCATCCCAGGGCCTGCAGCGGCAAAGAGAGCCAGTTGCAGACTTTCACTACGGTTTCCTTGTTTCCATGCAGTTTTTTTCCTTTTTTCATTTATTTTTTCAGCTGCTCCAATCTTGTCTGAACCTGCTCCATCATCTGCTGATAGTTCGCCAGTTTTTCTTTCTCTGCCTGAACTTTTGCTTCCGGAGCTTTGTTGATAAAGTTCGGGTTGCCAAGCATGCCGTTGGAACGTGCGATCTCTTTTGTCAGACGCTCTTCCTCTTTCGTAAGGCGGGCGATCTCTTTTTCCAGGTCAACCAGCTCGGCAAACGGAATGTAGATCGTTGCCTGCGGGATCACTGCGGATACCGCATCGTCTGCGATGCCGGCTTTGTCTGCCTGTACGTGAACTTCGCTTGCTCCTGCCAGAGTTCCGAAGAATACAGCACCGTTTTTGAAGGTTTCCTGTACAGCAGCATCTTCCGTTACAACGAATACGCTTGCTTTCTTTGACGGCGGTACGTTCATACTGGTGCGGACACCACGGATGCTTCTTACCGCCTCTTTCATCATCTCAACGGCTGCCTCATCCTCTGCGTATGCAAAGTCTTCGGTCTCTTTCGGCCATGCGGCGATCATGATGGAATCCTCGTCCGGATTCAGTGTGCAGTAGATTTCCTCTGTGATGAACGGCATAAACGGATGCAGCAGCTTTAATGCATTGCCAAGAACGGTTTTTAAGGTCCACAGTGCAGCGCCCTTCGTCTCGTCGGTCTCGCTGTACAGACGCGGTTTTACCATCTCGATGTACCAGTCGCAGAACTCCTCCCAGATAAAGTCGTAAACCTTCTGTACGGCGATACCGAGCTCGTAGCGGTCCATGTTGTCCGTTACTTCCGTTGCCAGCGTGTTTACCTTAGAAAGAATCCATTTATCTGCCAGTGTCAGTTTGTCTTTTGGCATTTCAGACGGAACTTCTGCTTTTTCCAGGTTCATCATGATGAACCTGGAAGCGTTCCATACTTTGTTTGCGAAGTTACGGCTGGCTTCTACACGCTCCCAGTAGAAACGCATATCGTTTCCAGGTGCATTACCGGTCATCAAAGTCAGACGGAGAGCATCTGCACCGTATTTGTCAATGACTTCGAGCGGATCGATACCGTTTCCGAGGGATTTACTCATCTTGCGTCCCTGGGAATCACGAACGAGTCCGTGGATCAGTACGTGGTGGAACGGAACCTGTTTGGTCTGCTCCAGTGCGGAGAATACCATACGGATAACCCAGAAGAAGATGATGTCGTATCCGGTTACGAGTACGTCGGTCGGATAGAAATAATCAAATTCCGGTGTTTTCTCCGGCCATCCTAACGTGGAGAACGGCCACAGAGCAGAACTGAACCAGGTGTCCAGGGTATCCGGGTCCTGGGTGAGATGGGTGCTGCCGCATTTCGGGCATTTTTCCGGCATTCCGCCTCTTACAACGGTGATCTCGCCGCAGTCATCACAGGTGTAAGCCGGGATGCGGTGGCCCCACCAGAGCTGACGGGAAATACACCAGTCATGGATGTTATTCAGCCAGTTCTGATAAATTTTGCTGAAGCGGTCCGGGATGAAGTTTACTTCGCCGTTCTTCTCTGCTTCGCTGGCAGCTTTTGCCATATCTGCCATTTTTACAAACCACTGCGGTTTGATCATCGGCTCTACGGTTGTCTTACATCTGTCGTGAGTTCCTACGTTATGAACGTGATCCTGAACCTTTACCAGAAGACCAAGCTTTTCGAGATCCTCTACCATGGCTTTTCTTGCCTCGTAGCGGTCCATGCCGGCGTATTTGCCGCACTTGTTGTTCATGGTTCCGTCATCGTTTAAGATGTTGATCTCTTCGAGGTTGTGGCGTTTTCCTACCTCAAAATCGTTCGGGTCGTGTGCCGGTGTAATTTTAACGCATCCGGTTCCGAACTCTTTGTCTACGTAAGCATCTGCGATAACCGGGATTTCACGGTCGGTCAGCGGCAGTTTCAGCATTTTTCCTACAATATCGGTGTATCTTTCATCCTCCGGATTGACAGCTACGGCAGTATCGCCGAGCAGAGTCTCCGGACGGGTCGTTGCGATTTCTACGAAGCGGCCTTCTTCTCCAACTACCGGGTAGTTGATGTGCCAGAAGTGGCCTGCCTGCTCCTGATATTCAACCTCTGCATCGGAGATGGAAGTCTGGCATACCGGGCACCAGTTGATGATGCGGCTTCCTTTGTAGATCCATCCTTTTTCATACAGACGGCAGAATACTTCTTCTACGGCTTTGGAGCATCCCTCGTCCATGGTGAAGCGTTCTCTCTCCCAGTCTGCGGAGGAGCCGATCTTTCTTAACTGGCTGTTGATGCGTCCGCCGTACTCTTTCTTCCACTCCCAGCAGTGCTCCAGGAATTTTTCGCGTCCGATTTCATCTTTGTCGATGCCCTGCTCTTTGAGCATATTGGTAACTTTTACCTCGGTTGCAATCGCCGCATGGTCGGTTCCCGGCTGCCAGAGGACTTCATATCCCTCCATCCGTTTGAAACGGCAGAGAATATCCTGCATGGTGTTGTCGAGTGCATGGCCCATGTGAAGCTGTCCGGTTACGTTCGGAGGCGGCATCATAATGGTAAACGGTTTTTTGTTCGGGTTTACAGTGGCGTGGAAATATCCTTTATCCAGCCATTTCTGATACAGTCTGTCCTCGAGTCCCTTCGGATCGTAGGTCTTTGCGAGTTCTTTGCTCATGAGATCCTCCTTTTATGTTTGGTGTATTGTGGTATTTATTCCCGCAGAGGCTTGTCTTAAATCAAAAACGCCCTTCACATACACATAACATGCATGCAAAGGGCGAAAATTCCGCGGTACCACCTTAATTTGTATCTCGTTTCGGAGTCTGTAACGTGACTCATGCGTGAGAACCTAATCATCACATCTTCTGTGCTTTTCAGCTCTCCGGTTCAGAAGCTACCTTCCATGACCACCTTCCCGGACAGCCTTTCAGCCGGTGAACCATCCTCTCTTTTGGGGCCTGCCATGTACTCCTCTTCCTCATAACCTTTTCTTTTTCTGTTGGAATAGAAACTGCATTTATCATAATCGCGTTTTTTTATTTTGTCAAGCCGCCGCGGGCAAAAACCTTTCTTCTTATGGAAGTTTTAAGATTTCACGCGCTTATTTTCGGTGAATCCGCGATGCACAGTACTGCATTTCTGCGCGGCCGTACGACGCGTAGCGGACCTGTTCTTTCGAAAACGGCTTCGCATTGCTTGGCCGTCCCAGGTTTTCGCCGTGGATCACCTGATCCACAAGGTCGATGAGATCTGCGAGAACACCGAGGCTGAGCGGATTGTAAACCGGATGCGCCGTCGATTCAAACACCTGCGTGTGATGACCGCCGAAGAATTTCATGCGGCCGCCCCTCTTCACAAGCCACACCATCAGTCCGACCAGCCCGTCGTAATACTCTTCCAGGCTCGTTCCGCCCGGCACCTGCATCCAGACACCGCAGCCGCTTCCGATCGCATCTCCGGTGAACAGGTAATTCTGTTTCGTCTCCAGCACAACAACGCTGCCCGGCGTATGGCCCGGTGTCTGACAGACGGCCAGCTCTGTGCCGCCGAGCGGAATCACGGAATCGGTACGGATGTCATGAATCTCCTCCCACGGTTTTAATTTTCCCGCTGTCAGTACGCTGAGCGTCTCCGGGTCCATCTTCTTTTCGTCGTGGCACATGTAAACCTCGTTGAACTCATCGATATGATACATGTGATCCGGGTGCGCATGCGTGATAACCAGCAGCAGAGGCTTATCTGTCAACTCCCTTATCACCGGCAGAATCTTTGCGCCTGCTGTGATGCCGGTATCAATCACAGCCGCTTTCTCTTCTCCTTCTACCACATAGAACGACGAATTTCCCGCGTCAAGAATACAGTAAATTTTTTCTCCGATTTCTGTTACCTGAAAACCTTCCATGATGTAAAACCTCCTTAAAATAATAATGTACCCTCGGAGTCTTTCTGTGCTTGCTTTTTCCCTTTCGGCAATTCAGTGCCCCGCGTTCTCTTCCCCGATGATAATCGAAAGCAGCGTATGATCCAGCATGATCGTGCGGTTCCACGGATTGAAAATCACACCGCTGATCTCCTTTGTTTCGGATGCCATGTGGATCAGCTGTTCCAGACTCACGAGAAACGTAGATTTCACGCTGCTGCTCCCCTTTAATTCCTCATCAAAGCTCGTAAACGCGGCCCACCAGACTTTTCCGTCTGCGCTCTTTACCGTTCCGATCCGGATCTGATCGTCGCCGGATGGCGGTTCCACGGAAAGAATCGCCTGTCCGCCCTCTTTCATTCTGCGGCGGATTACCGTCAGCACATGTGCCAGCAGTTCCGGCGTCGGCTCCTTTTGCAGTCCCAGAATTGCTTCCTCTATCGTTTCATTCCCCTGCAGCCCTTCGTCCTTTGGAGTTTCCATTTTTTTTGCCATTGCTCTTGTCCTTTCTTTTTCGCTTTTCCCACACAGAATCTGTGTACCATCATCCCCGGCAGCTTCGGCACTTCCGATGACCTTTACTCTGCGCCTACCCAGATGCCATCTTCCCCGCAGAATCTGCACTCTTTTGATAAATCCAAAACGTTTTCCATCCGCTTTAAGATCTGATCGTACTTCCCTTCCCGCATCAATGCAATCGTCACCTGATCCGTTCCGATCTGCAGATGGCGGAAGCCGCGTTTTCCTTCCTCCGTCCACGGCAGAGTCAGCTCCAGTTCAAAGCCGCCGCTGCTTCCGTACAGCTCACCCGGCTGTTCGTCCGCAAACAGCTCGAAAAGCGGCTGATAATATGCTTTGAAATAATTCTCCTCTGGAAACCAAAGTGTCCCGTCCCCGGTCCGCTCCGGCTCTTTTACAACGGCATTCAGATAGCCTCTCTCGTAATACGTCATGCACGCCGCGCTCTTCGCCAGCGGATTTTCATTGATCTTCTCGATCTCCGACGCCGCCCGGCATCCGTTTCCAAAGGCCGCCTGGCTGTTCTCGCTCCTGCCGACCGGCTCCCAGACGCTCCATGCGTTCTGCTTTCCGTATCCGATCAGATCCTGGCGGTATGCACCGTTGTATTTTACAAATTTTTTCTCCCCCGGCTGCTCGATCAGGTTCAGCGGTACCATACAGTCAATTCCGTACAGCTTCTGCGCAATCAGCCGCGTGTAGATGATGCCGAGATAATGACAGATTGCACTGCGCTCCGCCGTGTCGAGATACATAATCTGCTCCGCTTTTGCCAGCTGGTCGCCGCGTGTTTCGAGCACACTCTCCACCATCGCAATCCGTGACTGCAGCTCCGCCTTCCGTTTTCCGCGGTAGCGCGCCGACAGACGGCCATACGGCATCGTGCTTGCAAGAACCGCGTGCAGCAGCTCCAGATTCGTGTATTTGATCATAATATCTTTCTTATTTAAACCGAGCTCTGCGTCGGTATCGACTTCCGTCACATTGATGATATATGTTTTTTCTTCGGTCAGTATCATTTGTTTTGCCTCTCTTTTTCAGTACTCTCTTCCATGCTCCTTCAGCCAGCTCTGCCACACTTTGTAATCGGGCATCTGCTGTGCCACCACCGCGTAAAACCGCGCGGAATGGTTCATCTCTTTCCGGTGCGCCAGCTCGTGGATAACGACGTAATCCATCACGTGCTCCGGCATCAGCACCAGCTTCCAGTTGTAGTTCAGGTTTCCGGCGCTGCTGCAGCTGCCCCAGCGGGTTTTCTGCTCACGAATTGTGATTCTGCCATACGTTACGCCCATCTCTTTTGCAAAATGTGCCGTCTTTTCCGCCAGCATCTGCGCCGCACGTTTAACCGCCGCTTTTCGTTCTGCTTCCGTCAGACGGTTCGCTGCTTTCTGCTCTGCGGCCGCCAACGCTTTTTCCCGGTGTGTGTAAATCCAATCCTGTTTTTCTTTTAAGAATGCTTCGATTTTGTATTTTGCCATCCGTTTCGGTGCGCGCACCACCACGCTTCCATCCGCTTTGACCTGGACGGCGAGCGTTTTACGGGCGGAATACACGATCTCATAGGGAATCTGTTTTAAAATCCGTTCTGCGCTGTCTTTCTGTTCCATTTATTTTTCCTCAAAAGCTGTCTGTTTTACCATTTTTTTGCCTGTTTTTCATTATACCTTTTTCCCGGCGGAAACGCAATCGGATTGCTCACAGAAAAAAAACGCGAGCAGAATCACCGTTTTTCTTCCAGCAATTCTGCTCACATTTTTCCTTCTCTTATTTCAGCTCAATTTTTTTCTGCTTTCTTCGGATGCACAGCCTCACAAATAAAATCGCCGCCTGCACACAGAGAATCATCACCAAAATTCCAATCATAGACAGCGCTGTTGCCCCCAGTCTGATCAGTTTTCCCATTCTTTTTTCCTCACTTTTCTTTCTATCGTGCCAGAACCGGATCGGCTGCCGCATCCCACAGCAGGCTGTCCGTCTCACTTTGTTCCAGGTATCCATATTTTACCATTGCCGCCAGCACCTGCTTTTCCCGCTGCAGCGCCAGATCCGCGTGGCGCGACGGTGCGTAGGCGGACGGTGCATTCGGGATTCCGGCGAGGAGAACGGCTTCGCTGTCGCTCAGCTCCTGCGGTTCTTTCCCGAAGTAGCCAAGCGACGCTTCTTTCAGTCCATAGTAGCCATCCCCGAAATAGATGGTATTGATGTACAATTCCAGAATTTCTTCTTTCGAGAGCTGCCGTTCCACATAGAGTGCCGTCCACGCCTCTGCCGCTTTCCTGGCAAGTGTCTTATTCTGATCGTAATACATGTTTTTTACCAGCTGCTGTGTGATGGTACTGCCTCCCTGCTCCGGTTTCATCACGCGGATATCATGTACAACGGCCCGCGCCATGCTGATCCAGTCTATCCCGTGATGTGTGTAATACCGGTGATCCTCAACAGCAAGCACCGCTTTTTTGTACAGATCAGGCACCTGTTCAAGAGAAGCCCACTGTGCTCCGCTTCTGGCTTCCTCTACTGCCTGCGCAAGCGGCTTTTCCTTCACTGCCTTCTGATAGAAAACATATCCCTGGATTGCCCAGAACATTCCGGCCGTCAGCAGGATCAGGCAGAAAAATGCCAGAAAACCTCCAACCATTTTTCCCGCTGTTCCCCGGTGTTTTCGTGTTCTTTTTCTCATGGTTTCAAACCCCTTTGTTGTTCTTTCCTGCTTTCTATCCTACCATATCTCCCTTAACGCCTTCTTGCCTCTTTCTTAGGAATTCATTAAAATTTTGAAACTGTATGAAATGCATTTTGCACGTTTTCAAATAACCGCTGCTGCTGCGGAATACTTTAACCGAATCAGGCAAGTAGCGAAGCGGATTGCGAATATCCGCTTGACAAAACAGAAAAAGACAGACACCTGGCAGATTGTCAGGATGCCTGTCTCTTGTTTTTATCTTTTGGTTTTTCAGAAACGCTCTGTGATTATGCTGCGGTTCCGTAGTTCATTACATGAGCTGCTGACAGTGCTTTTCGAACGGCTACACCGAGAATTTCAGCTACTACAACGGAAATCACATCTTTTACGATGTACGGAACGGAAACTGCCAGGAAGGAAGCCGGGATCGTGTTTCCTGTTACAATAGAAAACTGTACCACACCGAATGCGTGACATACCGCAAGACCTGCGATTCCAAGAACGAATGGTTTGCCCGGGAAGCCTTTTTTAATTCCGGCACCGCAGAGCATTGCCATCGGAATAAATCCGAAAATAAAGCCGCCGGCCGGTCCGAGAAGAGCGCCGAAGCCACCGCTCATGCCGGCATAAACCGGAACGCCGATCGCGCCGAGGATCAGATAAAGAGCGGACGATGCACCTCCCAATTTCCAGCCAAGCACGTAGCCGCAAAATGCCATTGCAAAGGTCTGCAGCGTCACTGGAACGCCGGTCGGAAGCGGAATCGTCACAATGGACAGTACCGCAAGCACTGCCGTCATCATGCCGGTCAGTACAATCTGTTTTGTGGTAAGTTTTGATTTTTTCATGAATGTAAGTCCTCCTCGCAGGTTCTTGTATCCAATTCTTTCTGCTTTTGAATTGTTAACCTTGTTTCAATATAGGTTAATATTTCACTTTTGTCAATCCCTTTTTTAAAAATGCAGAGAGTTCTGCTACGGTTCTGTTACACTTCCTGAAAATAACGGTCACCCTCTTGTTTTCTATTTTCTTTCTATGGTATACTGTATAGTCTCGGAGTTTTTCCGTGAATGTTCACCCGATACAAACGATGAATTTTTATTCCATTTGAAAGGAGATACCCTCTATGAAACCTTCCGAAAATCCTCTCGGCTCGGAACCGGTCAGCACTCTTTTGCGGCGTTTTGCGATTCCGAGCGTCATCGCGATGCTCGTCAGCGCCCTCTATAACATGGTAGACCAGCTCTTTATCGGTCACAGCATCGGCGTGCTCGGAAACGCAGCGACCAACGTAGCGTTCCCACTCAGCATGGTCTGCACATCCATCGGTCTGCTCTGCGGCATCGGCGGTGCTGCAAACTTCAATCTCTGCATGGGCAGAAAGGATCCGGAGCACGCGAAATCCTATGTTGGAAATGCCATCTCCATGCTGGCAATCCTCGGTGTGATCCTCTGCGTTGCCGTTCAGCTTTTTCTGCGTCCGATGATGCTTCTCTTTGGTGCGACGCCGGATGTCATTGATTACGCCTGTACTTACACCAGAATTACCTCCATCGGCTTCCCGTTTCTGATCGTCACAATCGGCGGCTCCAACCTGATCCGCGCGGATGGCAGCCCGAAATTTTCCATGCTGTGCAACCTGGTCGGCGCGATCGTCAACACGATTCTCGACCCGCTGTTCATCTTCGTTTTCCACATGGGCATGGCAGGTGCAGCGCTCGCCACGATCACCGGACAGATTTTATCATTCGCGCTCGTTGTCTTCTATCTGCGCGGTTTTAAAACGCTGCCGCTTTCTCTTTCCGATCTGAAGCCAAAAATAGCCTGCTGGGCACGGATCGCTGCGCTTGGTGCAACTCCGGCATTCAATCAGGTGGCAATGATGGTTGTTCAGATCGTTATGAACAACACACTGACCTACTACGGCTCCAATTCCGTCTATGGAAGCGACATTCCGCTTGCATGCGCCGGTATTATTTCAAAGGTGAATATGCTGTTCTTCTCCTTTGTCATCGGCATTTCCCAGGGACTTCAGCCGATTGTCAGCTTCAACTTCGGTGCACAGAAATATGACCGCGTGAAGGACGCTTATAAAAAAGCAGTTTTTGCGGCGACTGCCATTTCCATCGTCGCCTTCCTCTGCTTCCAGCTCTTTCCGCGCCAGATTATCGGCATTTTTGGTTCCGGTTCAGAAGAGTACCTGCATTTTGCAGAGCGGTACTTCCGCATTTTCCTGTTTTTCACATTCCTGAACGGTATCCAGCCGGTCAGCTCAAACTTCTTTACCTCAATCGGAGCACCGAAGAAGGGTATTTTTCTTTCGCTGACGAGACAGATTATTTTCCTGCTTCCGCTGCTGCTGATTTTTCCGTATCTCTTCGGCATTGACGGCGTGATGTACACTGCACCGATTGCAGACCTTGCAGCCGCATCAGTCAGCATCGTTATGGTCGTGCGGGAATTTAAGATCATGGCAGAGCTACAGAAGGCTGCCGCCTGAAAACAGGTTTCTTTCCCGGAGCGTTTCTGCAAAAGACTTTTCGTGAGCTGCGGTTGCCAGGGTCCTGTTAAAATACGGATCTTAGATCATTGCCGTGTAAGTAAAAAAATCGTATGCTGTTGCTTTTTCCACAACAGCATACGATTTTTTTATGCGTTATCCACACTTTTCTTTATTTATTCACATGCATCCACATCAGTCCATGCGAAGAATCATGGTCAGGATTCGTTTTGCACAAAGAGCGATTTCGTCGCGGGTGATGTATCCCTTCTCAAATGCCTCCTGTACGCGCTCCTCGTATCCGTTTGCCATTTTGATATCATTTCCGGCTTTTGTCTCGCGGTAATGCTCGCCGTGGGTCCACCAGTCGGTCGTTACCATTCCCTTAAAGTCCCACTCACCGCGCAGAATACCGGTCAAAAGATCCTTGTTCTCAGATGCCTGAACGCCGTTGATCAGGTTGTAGGACGACATGATTGTGTATGGATCTGCCTCTTTTACAATGATCTCGAAGGCTTTCAGGTAAATCTCACGCAGCGCACGCTCGGAAACGCGGGAATCGCTGTCTTTTCGGTTTGTTTCTTTGTTGTTGCAGCAGAAGTGTTTCACACTTGCCCCGATATGCTCGGACTGCATACCGCGTACCATTGCCGCACCGGATTTTCCGGCCACAAGCGGATCCTCGGAATAATACTCGAAGTTTCTTCCGCAGAGCGGGCTTCTGTGAATGTTGACAGCCGGGGTCAGCCAGATGCCGATATTGTTTTCTTTGACTTCCTCTCCGCCGGCTTTACCGATCTCTTCGATCAGCTCCGGATCCCAGGTGCAGGCAAGCAATGTTGCACACGGCCATGCGGTCGTGTTGACACCGCACTGCGGCTGGATTCGAAGGCCTGCCGGTCCGTCTGCGGTCATGATATTCGGGATGCCGTACTCAGGCAGATTTCCCATGCCAAACGTGTTGGCAACTCCAGTGTTCGGCTGACCGCCGAGCAGATGAATGAGTGCTTCTGTCGGAAGCTTATCTACAAACTCGTCGAGCGTTTCTTTTCCTTCGACCACATTCATCAGGTTCGGATTCGTCTTTGCTGCCTCCATAAGCTCGCCAAAACTCTTTCTCTCCTGTGCTTTGACTGCCGGGAGGAAACCTTCCAGAGTCAGCTTATCCTGACGCTCCAGTCCTTCTTCCTCGACAAGACCGTTATCGGTCGGAAGCGCTTCGTAGGTTCCATCCGCAAGGAGACGTTTTTCCAGCTTATGCGGAGCGGCAAGGCTGGTGTACTGTGCAGTCACTTTTGCCTCTGCCAGATCGTAGGTGAAGTCCAGTTTCTTCGCATCTCTTACATTGTTTCCAACGTAGAAGACGTAGCTTCCTGCCTCAAGAACATAGGCAGATTTTGCAACCTTTCCAAGATCATCAAAAGATGCCATATCTTCCACTGTAAAGGAAAGAACGACTCTCTGTGTCTCGCCTGGCTGCAGCAGTCTTGTTTTCCGGTAAGCGCCGAGCTCTTTGGCCGGTTTGCCAAGCTTGCCCTGCGGTGCGCCATAGTAGAGCTGTACAACTTCTTTTCCGGCACGTTTTCCAGTGTTGGTAACAGATGCTTTTACAACAATCTTTCCATCCTTCTCTTCTGCCCCCAGAACCTCTGTCTCAAAGCTGGTGTAGGAAAGGCCGAAGCCGAACGGATAATTGACCTTCTCCGCTGCGCCAGGAATCGTCTCGAAATAACGGTAGCCAACGTAGATATCCTCGTTGTAATCCACGTAATAAACGGATTTATGGAAGTTCTCGGTGGATGGATAATCCTCGAGGGTTGCTGCGTAGGTATCAACCAGTTTACCGGATGGGTTGACGTCGCCTGTTACAACGTCCGCTGCCGCGAGGCCGCCTTCCATGCCGCCCTGCCATGCCATCAGCACCGCCGGAATCTCTTTGCAGTCTTTGAACCAGCTGGTATCAACCATACCGCCGACGTTCATGACAACGATGACATTTTTAAAGTTTGCTTTTACTTTTTCTACCATGGCTGCTTCGCCGTTTGTCAGGCAGAAGTCGCCGTTTTCGAAGATGCTGGCGCTCAGCTCGATCTGTTTTTTCTCATCCTCAAACAGCTCATAGCCTTCCTCGGTGATCTGGCATTTGCGGTCCCAGCCCTCGCCGGAGAAGCGGCAGATGGTGATGATTGCGGTATCGGTATATGCTTTTGCTTTCTGTACCAGCTCGTCCGGTACTTCCGGCTCTCTTGTCATGCCCGGTACAGCACCTGCAGCATACTGTTCTTTTACATTTTTCTCATAGAATTCCGGAAGTTCATGGAACAGAGAAACCTCCCCCTCGGCTTCTTTGATCTTCATGCCTTCGTAGAAGTTGCGGATATACTCGACCGTAACGTCACCGCTTCCGCCGCCGCCTTTTACGTAATCAATCGTTCCTTTTCCGAATAAGGCTACCTTTGTGCCTTTTGCGAGCGGCAGTGTGTCGTTCTCGTTTTTTACCAGAACCATACCCTCGCCTGCTGCTTTTCTGGAAAGTGCGATATGTTCAGCGCTTCCTGTTACCCTTTTTCCGTCTTTTCCCAGCGGCAGAACCGGCTGGTAAAGACTTCTCTGCCATTTACCCATTTTAAGCTTACCTCCTGTATTTTCCGGTGCGCAGATCGCTTTCCGAACGCGCCCCATTCTGTCTTTATGATACGAAGTTTTGGAGTGGATGTCAATTGATTTTTCAGCATTTTATCCTGTTTTTCGTTTCTTTTTCTTTTGATTTTATTCTATTTTGCCAATTTTTCAGGCATTCGTCGTTTCTTTCCTTTCTCTCAATATCTTGATCCGTAGGTGGATGCTCCCTCTGCGTCTCCCCGGTGTTTCTGCTGTCTGTCGCTTTTCTGTTATATCAGACACTTTTCTCATTTTGTGGATTGTCCGAAAAATAACAGCGTTCTATACTAAAGCGTGTCTGAAAACAAATCATCGGCATCCCCTTTTTCAGGTTCTCTTTGGGATACAACAAAAGAATGGAGTTTTCTTATGAAGGTACTGATTTTATCCTGCAATACTGGCGGTGGCCACAATGCTGCGGCCTCTGCATTAAAAGAAAGTCTGAATTTTTATCACCACGAAGCCGAGGTTCTGGATCTGATGAGCCTCGGGCGAAAGCATACCTCCGCACTGGTCGGCGGAGCTTATGTGAAGCTCGTCTCCGTTTTTCCGGCCGGCTTCGGCGCACTCTATCAGCTTGGTGAGCTGGTACGGAAATTTCCCTGGAAATCCCCCGTTTACTATGCAAATGCGCGGCTTGGAAATGCGCTTGCAGATTATATTGATCAAAACCATTTTAATGCCGTTGTCACCACACATCTTTATCCGGCGGAAACACTGACCTGGATGAAACAGAAAGGACGGCTGACGATTCCCTGCGTTGCCGTTGCCACCGATTACGCGTGCATTCCGTTCTGGGAAGAGACGAACTGCGATTACTATGTGGTTCCGCACAAGGATCTGATCCCGGAGTTTGCATCCTGCGGTATCCCGGAAGAAAAACTGCTTCCTCTCGGTATTCCGGTGCGGCCCGCATTTGCGCGCCCTGCATCCAAAGAGGATGTGCGCCGCCATCTCGGTCTTCCCGAGAATGCTCCGCTGTTTCTCGTCATGAGCGGCAGTATGGGATTCGGCAAAGTGCATCTGCTCGCACATGAACTTGTTTCCCGGCTGGAAAACGGCGAACAGGCTGTGATCATCTGCGGAAATAATAAAAAACGGATGCGTTCGCTCCGGCTGCAGTTCCATAAGAACCCAAATGTACATATCATCGGTTTTACACGCCACGTTGCGGAATATATGGCCGCTGCCGATGTGCTGTTTACAAAGCCCGGGGGCTTAAGCAGTACCGAGGCCGCTGTGCGGCGCGTTCCGCTCGTCCACACTGATCCGATTCCGGGTTGCGAAACAAAAAACCGTGCTTTTTTTGTCTCACGCGGAATGTCCGTGACCGGCGCACATCAGAAAGAGCTGGCAGAGGCCGGTATTTCGCTTGCCCACGATGGTGCACGTCAGATTGCGATGCGCGATGCCCAGCGAAAAAACAGCCATCCGCAGGCGGGAACGTCAATTACACACCTTTTGGAAAAATTAGTTTCGGAGTAACTGCTTATGATGCTTACTGCTTATCTGTTTTATAGTTTCTTCGGGTACCTCTCGGGCAGCGTACTGTATTCGTACCTGATTCCAAAATACTTCTGCCACGTGGATGTCCGAACTGTGAATGAAGATCAGAATCCCGGTGCCTTCAACGCCTTTTCAGTGGCCGGACCGCGGATTGGACTGCTCTGCGTCCTGTGCGATATCGGGAAGGGATTTCTGCCGGTGTTTCTGGCGGCGCACAGTTCCGCTGTTTCGATGGGTTCCTGGATTTTCGCCCTGATTCTGCTCGCCCCGGTGGCCGGACACGCATGGCCATTTCTGCAGCCTGCGAAAGGCGGAAAGGCGATCTCTGTCTCGTTTGGCGTGCTACTCGGCCTCCTGCCGGATCTGCGGCCGGCGCTTCTTCTGGCGGCGTTTTATCTGACGTTTTCGCTGATTCTCATTATCCAGCCACACAGTCTGCGCTCGATCGTTTCGTTCTCCGGGTTTGCCGTCGCCGCACAAATTTCCCGATTTCTTCCGTCCGTGCGGCTCGGCAGTCTGCTGGTATCGCTCGTGGTCTGCCTCCGCCATCTTTTCAGCCTGCGGGAGCATGAGACCGAAAATGCTGCATTTACAATTCAGTCTTTGTCTGCTAAAATAAGGAAAAAGCAGAAAAAAGAATAACATTTACAGTTCATTTAAAACAGCGGCAAACAATTTACTTCAGGAGGATTGACACATGATTTCAGAAAAAATGGTAACTCTCGGCACAAAAAAATCGGTAATCCGCGAGATTTTCGAATACAGTAAAAAACGTGCTGCCGAGATCGGCTCAGAAAACGTCTTTGATTTCAGTATCGGAAACCCAAACGTGCCGGCTCCGGCCTCCGTTCATGAGACCATCAAGGAGCTGCTCGATTCCAAAGACGATTACTATCTCTTCGGCTACACCTCCGCGCAGGGCGATGCCGATACCCGCGCCGCCGTTGCAGCCGACCTGAACAAACGCTTTGGTACCGCGTTCCACGCTGACAACTTCTATATGACCTGCGGTGCAGCCGCTTCGCTCCGCATCGTCCTTGGCGCTTTAACCGTTCCGGGCGACGAGTATATCGTATTTACCCCGTACTTTCCGGAATACCGTGTTTTCATCGAATCTGCAGGCGCAGCCATGATCGAAACGCCGGCTGATTCTTCCACGTTCCAGATCGACTTTGACCGCCTCTCGGCCGCTGTCACAGCGCACACCAAAGGCGTTTTCGTCAATTCCCCGAACAATCCGTCCGGCGTTGTCTACACCGAAGAAAACATTCAGAAGCTCGCTGCTTTTCTGGAAACAAAATCTGCCGAATACGGTCATCCGATTTATCTGATCGTTGATGAACCGTACCGCGAGCTTGTCTACGGAGACGTGGAAGTTCCGTATCTGACAAAATATTACAAAAACACGCTGGTCTGCTACTCCTACAGCAAATCCCTCTCCCTGCCGGGCGAGCGTATCGGCTACGTTCTCGTTCCGGATGAGGTCGATGATGCAAGAACCATCTACGCAGCCGTCTGCGGCGCCGGACGCGCCCTCGGCTTCGTCTGCGCACCAAGCCTGATCCAACACGTCATCGCCAAATGCGCAGGACAGGTTTCTGATCTTTCGGTCTACAAGAAAAACCGCGATCTGCTGTATGATTCATTAACCGCCTACGGCTTCACCTGCGTTCACCCGGACGGCGCTTTCTATCTCTTCATGAAAACTCCGGAACCGGACGCGTATGCGTTCTGTGAGAAAGCGAAAAAGTACGAACTTCTTCTTGTACCCGGCGATGACTTCGGTGCACCGGGATTCGTGCGGATTGCTTATTGCGTTACCACCGCACAGATTGCGCGGGCACTGCCGGCGTTTAAGGAACTGGCAGGAGAGTATTTTGCATAATTTTTCAACTGTCAACTTTTCTTAAATAGATGTTGGGGTCAAAAGGCTTTTTGACCCCTTTGACCCCGGTATCTTACATATAGTAAAAAACGGACACTGCTTCATCTTTGAAACGCAGCGTCCGTTTTTCTTTTATTCTCCTACATCCTGTTTTCCAATCACAACTTTACATCTTTTCTTCCACATCCCTGTTCTGACACACGCATACCGCTCGCTTTCGATGATCTGTTCCATCGCTGCCGCTCCTTTCTTTTGAGCTATCTCAATCGCATAAGGCGGGCAGGACTTGAACCTGCATTCTGTGCCTTATCCTCTACGAAAAATTTGCTGTACGTTCCACAAACATGAAACATTTTTCTGCACAGGTTTTGCCCGTTAAACTACCGCCTTATTTTCAGCCACATTTTTTGTGGATACTGATGTGTATCAAATGCTGTTCCACTCTGACTTGCTTTATATCATCGGTGGAGATGCTATTTTCCTGCCTCAGCCTTCTCTCTAAAGCTCAGGATTTCCTTCAGAGACCTTGGTTCATAATTCATCCATGGCTTCATACATCCCACATTGTATGCCTGCGGTCTGCACTCATAAATGTGTCTGCTGCATTCCTGCTTTCTGCACGTCTCTGTTCTTTTTGTGAATGTCCGTGCTTTGTTCTGTATATACTATATTACATATTTTCGATTTTTGCATTTAACTTCTGGTTTAATTTTTCATGTGATATGTTTTCTGGTTTTTCCCAGCTCCACACAGTACTGTCCAGACCTGATTTCCCTTTGGACAGTGCCTTTAGCTCTTCCACGCAGAATTCCGTCGCGCGTACGATGTACTCGTTGGCCATTTGTCTGGTAAGGATGGACAGTTTCTCTTCTTTTCTCTGGGTAAATTCCCTGCGTACTTCTTTTATAAGACCTTTCACATCAAATTCAGCAAGCTGTGCCAATGGATCTTCTGTAAGATCCAGCTCCTGGATCATTTCCTGGAAAAGGCCATATTTTTTCGAAACATATTCATTTAATATCTCGTAGTCACGATGCAGTTTTTCTACATTTCCAGGAACGCTCGAATTCCAGCCATGCTCCCCATACATAAATCTCCGATATAACATATCCTGGATCAGATGAAGATAATAGCCGAGATATAAATCATCCTTCTCCATGTATTTCCCGTATCTGTCGCGGAAACATTCGAGATCGTATGTGTATCTGGTATTTTCGCAGATTTTCTTCTTTAAATGGCTATTTCCCGCCACCGCCCCATCCGGCAGAATCACCCCAAGGAACAGGCGGTTGATATCTCGAAACGAGACTTTCTTTCTCATCTCCTGTACAATTGCCAAGTGAATCATGCTTGATGCCATAGTGTCCTCTTTTCCTTTATTCTTCTACATTCTATTTTCCAATATCAGCTTTACATCTTTTGAAAGCTTTCTATCCATACTGCTAACTTTAACATTTTCATGCCGCATTTCCAGTTCTGACGCATGCGTACCGCTCGCTCTCAATCACTTTTTCCATCGATTTGACCGGTGTGCTGTCAATATTGTTCAGGAGATTCTGGAATGTCGTAACCGACTGGCCGCTGTATAGCTGGACACCTTTTCTCCGACTGTCGGCATGGAAAATATCGTTTCGGCTGTCTACATTCCAGAAAATAATATTCGGCAATTGGTAGCCGCAATACTCGTACTTTTCTTTCATATGATCATAAAACATCCAATTGCGGTCTCCGCATCTGTCGATCTCCATGTCAGATACAACGATCAGCGCTTTCGGCATTTCTTCCGGCGGTACATCGTGATCCATCGCTGTTTCCAGAACCCGCTCAAATGCAGCCTGAAGATTAGTATTCATCCCCCATTCCGTACGCTCGACGTATTTGATTTTCTGCAACAGGGTTTCCCCTCTCAGAGAAACAAATTCCGGCTTCTGGCTGAACGTC
The DNA here is from genome assembly GCF_003481245.1 of Blautia sp. TF10-30. Classification (NCBI taxonomy): domain Bacteria; kingdom Bacillati; phylum Bacillota; class Clostridia; order Lachnospirales; family Lachnospiraceae; genus Blautia; species Blautia sp. TF10-30. The sequence continues at coordinate 104,037 of NZ_QUKM01000004.1, read as the reverse complement.
ATGAAAAGATTGTGGTAAGCGCCCCGGTTCCGCTCTGCAAAGTAAATAGCAAGACCAATGGATGTCGCCAAGGGTCTTCCACTCATGGAACCGGAAACATCTGCAATGACAATTGCATTCGTTTCCTGCGCCACATAATCCGGCAGCTGCCTCCACTGCGCCTCCAATACCTGATTCCATTGACGTCCATACAGAACTTTTTCCACGAGATCGTACGGGTACAGCGTCTCCGCATGAATCTTTTCTTTTCCATCCAGTGCCTTCGCCAGATACTGGTTAAAACGCTTTTCATCATGTTTTCGAAATGCGTTCCTGTAAATCATCATGGCTCTTCCGGAGACCTCCGGGTAAACGATCTCCTCCCACTTTCCTTCTGACATTTTCACTTCCAGCACACCGATATATTTCCGCAGGGAACGGACGATTCTTTTGAAGTTGTAAACCGGATAGCCGAGTTTCTGCGCCGTCAGAATGCCGAGTTTTCTCGTCTCCGTATTTTTAGAGTCTGCCGTTTTGATCCATTTAGCAAGCAGGGAAACGCTTTTTCCCTCCTGGAAGTTTTTCAGATCTGCTTCCAGCTGCTGCTTCATGGCACTCCACATCTCGTCCTCAACGCCAGTTCCGATCAGGCAGTACCAGTCGTCAAAACGGCCGAAAACACCAATCAGGTCAAGGTTGGCAATGACTGCCTGCGGATGGTACTCGGCAAGATACTGTAGTAGAATCCGAAAGACACGTCTCTCGCCGAGACCTTCCCGGATATCACGCGCATAAAACAGGATTTTCAACGCGAACAGCGGGTCTGCCTGATATGCTTCCGCAAACAGAAGCTCAATTCTTTCCGGATCTGCTCTGCGCAGGGATCCAATTGTCGCAAACAGATCCAGCCGCGCATCGCCGGTTGTGTTCCGTGCTGCTGCTCCATTTTCTGTATAAGTTTTTGTCGCCTGCTCCCGTATCCATTCTGCAAAATCCATCGCTGCCGCTCCTTTCCTTCCACTGTTTTCTCCAGACATCCTTTTCTGGATCTATGGACTCCATTCTTTCTCGTTTGCTCTTCTGTTTTTTTCTGAGTGAGGGCCGGATTTGAACCGGCATCTTCGCCATTACCACTGGAAAAAAGTTTGCCGTTACGGTCACGCACATGACCGTTTTTTCGCGCTCTTTCTTTTAAGCTACCTCACTCGCGTAAGGCGGGCAGGACTTGAACCTGCATTCTGTGCCTCCCTATTCTCCTCAAAAAGTTGCTGTGTGTTCCACAAACATGAAACCTTTTTTTCTGCACAGGTTTTGCCCGTTAAACTACCGCCTTATTCTGTTATTTTAGTGTTTCTGTCTTCTGTCCCCAGCTCAGGATTTCCTTTCGGGATCTTGATTCATAATTCATCCATGGTTTCATGCATCTTTTCCAGATCATTTTCTGTAATAGCATTTTTCCCAGTGATTTTTTTCTTCCCGATTCGGATTTCAGGGTCTCTCACCGTAAAATTTCCAGTCGCAGATATCCCATGTCTCAGAAATTTTTCGAAATGCTTTTGATTTTCCCCACAGTGTTTTCGCCCGTCGAACCCTCTTATTTGCCGCGCGCTTTGCCCAACGGGAATTTTTGCATCGGCCTTTGCTGACGGGCGTTTTTTTACAGCTTCGGCTCATCAGCCTACTCCCCATCCAGAATTTTCTGATAGAGAAGTCTGCCTTCCTCACCGGCAAGCCGTCCGCAGATTTCTGCCCGCTCGGCGATAACAGGGATCTGGATATGTGCTTTGGCATCTGCCGTCTGTAGCAGCATCAGGTTTTGAAACATCGCAAAGCTGGCCATTTTTGTGTGGCGTCTGACGTGCTTTAATTTCACACTGACATGATCATCGTGGTATTTCACGTAATAAAGAAGTTCCTGTACATCGAAACACGGAATCACATACCCCTGCCGGTCCAGCTCCGGGATCACGATATCGCGCACGATTTCCATGCTTTTTTCGGGATGACCGTAGTAATGCATGTCCGGATCACCCTCGCGTTTTCCCCTGCACTGCGCTTCTGGCTTTCCGATATCGTGCAGCAGCGCCGCCAGATAGACCATGTCATTTTCCATCCTCCGCGGAAGATTGCAGACCACATGGAGGGAATGCATCCATAAGTCATACTGATGTGCACTGTTCTTCTGATCATAGCCGAACATGGTTCGTACGGCCGGAATCAGCGCTGCGATTTCTTCTCGTCTCACATCCATCTCTTCCGCAGTTTCTGCTGTTTTCAACACATTCAACAGCTCGCTTAACTTCATGTGTTCACTCCCCCTTTCTGGTCTTTTTGCGAATATCTGTGTTTTGTTATGTATAGATGTTGGGGTCAAAAGGTTTTTTGACCCCTTTGATACCAGATTGCTACGTGCTTTGCACTCCCGCAATCTTCATGTATATACTGTATCACATGCTTTCGTTTTCTGCACTTAACCGCTGGTTTAATTTTTATGCTGTTCGCCCGGCGCAGAACCCGATCTGCCGGCTCTGTGGTTTCTTTTTCAGTCCGATCATCTCGAAATCGTCCGCTGTCAGAAGACAGGCCTCCTCTTTTCCCAGCGTACCATTCTGATGCTCCCGAATCAGGCGGTCTGCCTGGCGCATGATAGCGTGGTCCAGCAGGTTTCTGACAAACCGTCCATTGCCGTAATTTTCTTCCCGGCATGCATCGGCGCAGATGGAAAAGCATTTTTCCCTTGTTCTTTCGTCCATCCGGTATTCCGATTTTTCCAGCATCAGATCCAGAATCTGCGTCAGTTCTACCGGTGAGTAATCCGGGAAATTCAGGTGAAAGGCAATGCGGCTTGCAAGACCTTCATTCTGCTCCAGAAACTCCTGCATCTTCTCCGGATATCCTGCAAAAATGACAATGACCTCATCCCGGTAATTCTCCATCTCCTGCACAATGGTATTGATTGCCTCGGCGCCATACGTGCGGTTGTCTTCTACAAGAGAATACGCCTCATCGATAAACAGAATGCCGCCACGCGCCGCCTGAAATTTACTCTCAACAATCTGTGCTGTCCAGCCGACGTACTTTCCGACCAGATCCTGCCTGCCGCACTCTACAATGTGGCCATATTTCAGCACTTCCTCTTCCTTCAAGACCTGGGATAGCAGACGCGCCACGGTTGTCTTTGCTGTCCCTGGATTTCCGGAAAACAGCATATGCATAGATGACTGAACCCCCGGAAGACCCATCTGTTTCCGCATTTTCTGCATCTTGGCCGCCGCCAGAATCTCATCTGTCACTTTCTTTACCTCCGACAGGCCTACCATTTTCTGCAGCTCCAAGTAAGGCTTATCTGTCTTCTTTTTCAGCTCAATTTTGACCAGGTCTTTTTCCTTATAGGCCTTGTAGATATGGGTTTTCAATCCGCGGCCATACCAGCGGTTGTAAGCGTTATAAATATCCGAAACCGAATACAGCTTCTTTTCTTTCGGGAGATACTGCGTCAGCTCGTCTATCGTGTAATCGTGATACTCCGTTTTCTCCGCCAGACGTTTCAGATAAGCAGACGCCCGCTTCAGATCTCCCTGGCCTTCCTGAATTTGAATCAGATCCGCATTGGAAAGAATTTCCGCTATCGTATCATCCGATACACTGCGGTTTCCGGAAATATCTACAAAGATAAATAAGGTAGAATTTCCATACTCATTCAGCTTATTCCCAAGTGCTTTCGCCAGATCATAATTGCCGGTGGCATACATTCCGGTACTCTTTTCACCTTCCAGACTTAAGATCACCGTACCACCTTTGGCACCGGAGAAAATATTTTCAAAATTTCCTTCCTGTTCTGCTTTATGTGTCATCTTCTGTACATCATAAGCCCTGCCACTCAGCAGTCTCTGATTCTCCAGAAGGGCTGGAATCAGAATATCAATCATATCATCCGCAGCCGCTTTGTCCCCGGCTGTGATCAGATAATGCACGGGATGCCCAACAAAACGTTTTTCATTTTCCGGAGCATAAATCCGCTCCATCTCTTCATAGAAACTCTCCGATGCCATAATTTCCTGCATCTGTTCTGACTGCTTTTGTCTGTTCATATCTTGGGACGTGTAAATCCGTTCACTTACCTGATACGCAACAGGTTCATAATAGCTGTGCTCCGGTTCCGTAGCAAGCTTTAAGTCCTCTTTCATTGACCGGATATAGCACTCCGTCCAGTTATTCCGTTCTGTCCGGACCATTTCTTTGTAAAACTCATCACTTGTGATTTCCTCACATGCAAGCAGCTCCATTTCCGGCAGTATCTTCCGAATATAATCCACACATTCCCGAGGATCCACTTCCATTTCAAGTTCAGCTACAATCGTCATCTTATCCTTCCGAATATCACTGATCATAATGAAAAACTTCTTTTCTGTACGGTAGGCTGTGTAAAATTTACTGTTCCATTCCGCAATGTCACTTCGCCGGGGATAGAGGCCCTCATATCCTTCCTTCGTTGTACCTTCCTGGTCCAGATTCAGTTTTGAACAGTCTGCCGTGTATTTGTAAAGAATCATTCGATGATACCTCCCTGGTCCTGTCCGGTTTTTTTGTATTCCTTGAGTATCTTATCTGCAAGTATTTTCTTACTGTTTCGTTTCCTGTTTTTCAGTCTCTGTCTTTTCCGTGTTCGGCTTTTCCAGCAGAAAATAATGCAATACCAGTGCACCGTCATATAATAATGCCGTTCCAATATAACCATCACGTGACAGAACATGCCCCCAGTCATGCCCTGTTCCGATCGCCATTACCAAAAATGAGTTCTTTTTCCCGCTGATCAAGCATTGTTCCTCCGCATCTGCCTGATACCACATACACGGAGTGCCATACTGCATGTCTATTTTTAAAACTGCTTTTCTTGCTGCTTCCACCGTTGAAAACGGCAGTTCCAGCAGCCGGACATCCATGGTATCTTCTGGTAATTGTTCTTTGTAAATCAGCATTTGCTTTCCTCCATCCCTACGAACTCCTATTGTTCCGATTCACTGTTTTTTGAAACCGGAACCTTTTATTATCTTTTTCTATCTGTCATCTTACCACCAGCCGTATTCCGTATGTGGACAGGTTCTTGTCTATACGAAAACCAGACAATTTTCTGGTTTTTCTATTTCTCCATAACAGGTACTCACTTCTTTTTTCTTCTGCATTTCTGTACAGTATTTCGATACCGGAATAACAGCTACAATCACAACACGTTCTTTTTTCTCACATTTTTTCAGCAGACCAATCATATACCGCAGCTCTTCTTTTCTGTCGGTAAAGTTTTTCCTGCTCGTCATCATCGACACTTCATCAATCACAAAAACAGAAATTGCTCCATTCTCTGCTTTCTGCGCTATGATTTCTGCCATTCTCTCCACCATTATCGCTGGTGTATCATCAATTTCTATCTTGGAAAGCTCCTCCTGCCCGTACATGCTCTGCAGAATCTTCCACATCTCCTTCTTTTCATGCTACAGTGAAAAAAGAGAACTCCATCCTCGCTGGTTTTTCGCTCTTTCCAGCCATATGCAAACGCTTTTTTCGTTTTTCCGCTCGCCTCAGATCCCGCCAGGAAAATCATCCTTCTTTTCCTCCATCCTTTTTCTCTTATCTATGCTTCCGGATATAGTTCTCACTGAACTGCTTTTCCCGTTCAATCCATTCCTGCGTTCTCTTCTCGAGCACAAATGGAAGTTCTCTCCAGATTATCCTGAGCTGTTCTTCTGTGATTTCCGGTACTTTCTTTAAAATTGCATCCCGCAGATACACACCGCCTCCGCTGCAGGAATCCGGGAAACAGTTTTCTTCGCTGATAGCATCCAGAATTTCTTTATAATGCTTTCGATACATCTGATATGCCTCGTAATGCGCAATGCGGTTTGCATGGTCTTCCATTCTGGATTCCTCTTCCTGTTTCAGAATTGTTTTCCTGTTGATTCCGCCGCTGTTCACGTTGGCATAATACATCGCGTATTCTTTGGCTTCTTCCAGACTCTGGAATGTGCGGAGAAATCTGCCGAAACTGTGAATATCACCATCCGAAAACGTGATCCAGTCATAATATGCCAGCTCTGGTGGGAAATGATTTTCTTTTCCGTAAAGCTCTGCACATTCCTGTCTGCTGACGGAATGATAGTCCCACGGACCGATGATATCATCGTAATCCTCACAGAAAAGAATATACGCTTCTATCTCTGCATCACTGTCAAACAGCATAGGACTGCTTTCCTCGTACTGATACAGAATTGAGTATTTTACACCCTTGATTTTTTCGTCATCCCTTCTCATCAGCAGTGCGTAAACACCCATCTCGGGATTGTCCGGAATATTGTTCATATGCATCGGTTTCCAGTCAAATTCGTTCTCCGTCAGCTTGTCTTTTTCCCATGTTTTCTGATGCTCCGCCATTTCCTGTTCTATTTTTTCCATGTAAAGAACGCTTCCAATATAATCATACCGTTCCAGATGATCCACACCAATTGCCAATCCTGCCAGCTTGGGTCCATACAAATACCAGAACTTTTCATTTGTCTGTTTCTCCTCTGCAGCCGCTTTGCTGTAAGCATCCAGAATATCTTCCCGGATCAGTGCATTTTCTTTCTCCAGATATTTCCATCCGTGATCTTCTGCTTTGTATTTGTAATGCCAGCCAATTCTTTCATCGGTCGTCTCAAAGATCGGAAAAAGCTCGTCGCATTTGTAAAATGGTGTCTCTTCAAAACCGAAAAAGTATACTTTGCCGTCTTCGCTGACCAGCCATACACAGCCCGGGCCTCCCATTCCAGAAGGATGTTCCTTCTGTGCAAACACAACTGTTTTCCAGAAATCTTCTGTTAAATCCGGTAAATCAAAAGTATGATCTCTATCCATATGTCTAGCCTTCTTTCCTTTTTGTTGAATGAAAAATATTTGACTACTCTGTTCCCAGCTCGTCCCAGTTCACTCGGCCCCAGCGAACTGGAACATTCACAGCTCTCATTTAAAATTTTGCTTCGCAAAGGGAGGGTTGCTCACATTTGAATCACATTCTTACGCATCGAAACAGTAAGTGTTTCACTGCTGTGTGAACAGTGACCTGAGATCTTCTCTCAGCTGATTAGAAAGCACAATTACCATCTGCTTTCTGCGAATAGTTTCATACTGAACATCCATCCACGTTTTTTCAGCATGCGGACACTCTTCCATTCCGATGCCGTACACATACATATCATCGTATTTCTCCGGTATCTCACTCCGATATTCATAGTATTCAGATGACCAGTCATTTCGATTTACGATAGAAAAATGTCTGCCGATCTGCAGATACGGTTTTAAGTCACGGAACAAAAGCTTCTGTTCCACACTCCGTTTGATATCCCGCGGTTCTTCCGAAATCATAAGTTCCATCGCAGGTTTCATTGTATCATCTTTGCTGCACCAGCATTCTCCTTCCGGTTCCGGCAAAGCCATATAGACATCTCTGGAAAATTCCACATCCACCATTCCGACTCCATAGATGTAAAAGCCAGCATATTTCTGTTCCGGAATGTCTGACATCATCAGATAATCGTGGTAATAACCATCCTCAAAACAGATGGATAAGCGGACATTGCGTGCAACATATTTTCTCAGTTCTTCAAATTTAATTGCCATCAGAAAACTCTTCCTTTGTCAGTACCAGTTTTACTACTTCGTGTGCGAAAAAATTATCTTCTTTTTCGAAAATGTTACCCAGCACAACCATGATCGGGCCGTCCTCTACTTCTCTGAATCCCAGCTTCCGCAGCAGGCTGATCGTTGGTTCATTTTCTGTCTGGGTCGTCACATACAGCTTATCGACGAAAAGATTCTTTCCGTTTGCAGAAACCCCATCACCAAAGAGCTGATTAATCAGCTCTCGGCTGGCTTCTTCACAGTAGCCGTTTCTTCGGTATTCTCTGGCGATATAAAATTCAATTTCGTATTCGTCTTCCATTTCTCTATGTACGCCTACGTAGCCGATAAACTTGTCTTTCTGCTGTTTGGGAAAAATGGAATAGGTGCAAAGCTCATGATCGGTTCTCTCAAAGTAGTTGGCAAACCCCATCACATGTTTTTCGGATGGGCTGACTCCGCAGAATATGTAGAAGTCGCCATCATCCCGCAGCATTTGTAAAAATGCCTCGGAGTCTCTGTCCGTCCGGCTTGGGAGAAGGAATAATCTTTCAGTTTCGATTGCAGATCCTGTGTTCATTTGTGATCTCGTCTCCATTCTTTTGTACGTTGACTGTGAGTTTTCATGTTTCAGGAGTGAGGGCTGGAATCGAACCAGCGACAATAGATCTTTTGCTGTACCGACCACACCCATGATCGGCTTGGTTTCTCTGCTCTACCATGGCTGAGCTACCTCACTCATATTTCTCTTTTAACTTTTGTATTCCTTATGTGATTCCACTCTGTCAGGAACCAGCCTGCTCCGCCGGAATATCTCCGCCGGTTCTTCTGCGATCTCACTCCAGCCGGCTTTCAACAGGAATTCTTTTGTTACGTCTGCTTCCTGAATTGCGAAAAGTTCGTTCAACGTCATATCGAGTTGTTCCTCCTGATCTGTTCGGTATTCGAATGCATTCGCCGGTGTTCTGATGTACTCCTATTATTCCACTTTTTCCCGGCGGTTGCATTGAACTTGTGGTTTACTTTCCGGGTATGCCTTATCTTATCATGGAACCGTTCCTGCATGTGGACACTCTTTTGGCCTTTTATACACTCAGTCCCACCATAATGTAATCCTCCCTGTTCTGCTGATTGTCTCGATCTGCTGATTTTCTTTTCCGTTTACAATTTCTGCACAAAGCTCCACCGTTTCTTCTGTAATCTCGGCCGCCTCCTTTTTCGAAATCCGACGATCACTTTGAAAGGTCAACGTATCATGTGAAAGTTCCACCAGCTTTAATCCATATTTTTCTTCCCATCTTTTTGCCACCCGTCCCATGGTTTCGCTGTCCGGGCAAGAATTGAAATCGCCCCAATACCTGCCCAGACATTCAAAGATCTCATAGGCATGCTCCACATCAAAGTTCACCCGTATACCTTCCGGTTCTTTTTCCTTCTCCCGGAAAATCCATTCATCTCCGCTGCATACCCTTTGCAGATGCTTTTCCTTCCAGACACACAACTCCATAGAATCCATCTCACAGATAATCGTCGTCATATCTTTCGCCTCCACCATATTTTTATTTGCATGTCCTTTTCTTATGCTTTTCGGCTCTGCATGCTCTTATTTCCTTCTTTTCCACCTTCCCACCGCTGTTCGCATTCTGGCGCACAGCCTCTTTCAGGATTGCCGCTTTAAAGGCTTTCGGTGTGCTTCCCATCCATTTGCTCATCTCTAATACGCAGTTATATTTTTTGTAATCCACTTTTTTAGCCATTTTTCTTTCTCCATTCTTTGTACTCATTTATTTCGCTGCATTTCCAAAACAGCTCTCAAATCACGCATCCGGAAACAGATCGTATTTTTCATTTTCGACGAAACCATTTTCTCTGAGTTCTTTGATAAACCGAATGGCTGTTTCAGCTCCCCATTTTCCCTGCAGAAGCATCATAAGCGGAATGTGAATATCCCGGAACTGTCCAAGCGGCCATTCGAACATATGCCGTTCTAATACATTCATCCCACTAAGCTGCAGCATTTCTTCTTCAAAACGCTCTTCATACGCAAAATCAAAATACTCCGTATCTACCCAGAAACGGCCGCCGTTGCCAAGCTCTCTGTTTACTTCATTGGCAAACAAAATGCAGTTCTCCATATTCCACTCATTGATCATGATGGGATGAATGAACCACAGCAGGCGGATCTGATCATTTTTCAGCACCTCCATCGTACCTTGGATTTCCAGCGGCGGAACCAGATTATTTTCATTCTCTAACAAGTAAAACATGTGCCATGCTTCCGGGTACATCTGACGCACTTTTGATGTGTTGTCCTTTTTTATTACACGAATGCCAAATAGCTCCCTCTCGCGTTTTACAATTCTTCCTACGACTTCCATGCTCTCTTTTTTCATATGCTCTTCCTCCTGTACTGATACTGCATGTGGGTTCAGATACTGCACAGACTGAAGTTCTGTGCAGTATCTTATCATGACTCACTGTCCTTCTGGTGTCAGACTTTTGTCCGAACTTCCGCACTCTGAAATTTATGGCTCTTACATTGCCAGATATTGCTCTGCCATGCAGCACAGACTTTCCTCGTCAATGACCTCCAGGAAGGCATCTTCATCCCCGTATAACGCCTTGCCAATATGTTTGATCGCCTGAATTCCAACCATAAGCTCCTCTTCCTCCGGGTATTGACAATAGTTTAACAATCTCCGTATTGTCTTGAGGCTCACTGATTCATCCTCTTCAATATATTCTGATAATTCTATATCCCGCAGGATGCTGGAGGCTACAAAATTATATCTTCTTGCCGTTGTCATGAATCTTTCTGTATTGAACCAGAAACTGATACCATCCTTGTTATCCCGCAGGACATTCGAGAATTTCTTCAGCAGATGGGCTTTTTGAATGGTTGTAACTTTGATCCGCTCCCGTTTTGCCTTGCCCGGGGTATGATAAGCATCTTTCTTAGTAAATTGAATTTGTTTTCCCATTTTGTCCCTCCAACTTTTTTCTTCTGATCTTGTCTTTGTTGTGGGAGAGATATCCCGACCGAAATCGACAATATCTCTCCGCCCTGTTTCACGGCCTTATCGTTCGAGATAAGGCTTTAACTCACTCTCTGCAAACGTTTCGATCTTCGCATCCAGTTCTGACAGCTTCTCCATAAATCGAACCATCAGCTTTTGAAATGCCTGCTCCGACTTTATTTCCACAATTCCTTTCTCATTGCGCTTTGCTTCCTCTTCGGAAAAGATCTCCGTCGTATCTTCAAATACATATGGTTCAACGACCTGATCCATGAAGTTCATCATTGCCTTGTATACTGCTGTCGGCAATGCAATTTTCTTCACCTCGATCATATTGCGAATGTCGTAATATACGTTTTCATCCTCAATATCCATGTCGCTGACAAATTTTCTGAGTCTTTCATAGCACTCCATAATCTGCTGTTTCTGAAAATCAGTTGTTGTATTCATGATCTTTCTCTCCTCTTCATTCAGTTTAATTGGTTCAGCTGTTCTTTCCCGCAGTCCACCCTCCGGTAATTCCAGATATGCTTCCAGCTGTTCCAGCAAGCCTGGAATTCTCGGATCTGGCCCATTTGATGTTGCTCTTTCCCAGTCCTTTACCGTATTATGTGATATCCCAAGTGCGTCGCCAATCATCTCATGAAGCCTTGCCTTACTGGGTACTGCTTTCCCCTTGAATTCGCCCGTTTTCTTGATCAGATTGAGTACGGTTCTATATTTTGCATTATCAAATTTCATCATTTCGCTTCCTCCTTTTTCTTTAATCCGCGATTTTATCATACAATATTTGTTCCTTCTAAAAAGGGTAGGAACAGTGTGAGCAAAAAGGTAAGCAGTTTTCCTAACATTTTCATTCTCCTCCTTTCCTTTTGCCCCATAAAAAGTGTAACCGCTGCATCAGCAAACATCTTGCTACACAACGGTCACACTTTTCCGGGGGTGTTATTTTTATAGTCTACAGCTTCATCAGATTTACTTTTTCTGATCTTTCTCTGTACTAAGATATCCCTTTACGATCGCATGGTCCGGAAATCCAGGTTCCACGGATACTCTTCGGCGGTGTTCTTTATCATGGGTTTGAAAATCTTTCCCCCACGGATACGCAATCCGATCGCGCCTTACAAATTCTCTTTCATAATCTCCAAGCTCAACTACAATATCGCGTGTAATCAAATGATCTTCTGCAAATTCATATGCATATCCTCTGTCTGCGTGTTCCTCAAAGATGCTTTGACCGCATGGCGTGTGTCTCTCGAATCCACCCTGTGAAAGAATATGGTCAACCACTTGCAGATTCCAGCTTGTCTCCGTCGTCTCCCGCCGCAGGTTATTGCAGTCTGCAATCATAAGCACTGGATTTTTCTTTTCCTTTGCCTTGTTCACAACAATTTTCAGTTCTTCGGCACGCTGGCTGTAATCCACCATTCGAATCCGAAATCCGGCAACGGTAAGAAACTGTCCGTTCTGGTCTTCCAGATCCACCAGCAGGAAATTCGGATGATTGTTTTTCATCGTTGTAACCACCGAATCATCCACTGCATGAAAAGTGTATACGTCCCTCTTCCAGAGAATTCCAACTTCATTTGTTCCATTATTCTGTGTGACTGCGTGCTGATATCCGGCTCTCTCCATCTCAGCCCAGAAATAGCCAATCGTGCTGTGCTGAAACAGTTCTGTTAACACAATAATGTCTGCATTCTGGTCGATCAGTTCATCGATCACAAACTGTGGAATCCCCTTTCCCATACCACTGCGCTGATTGATGTTCCATCCAATTACTTTGCTCTTCATTTGCTTTTCCTCCATTTGGTTAAAATAATTTTACATAATTCAGAAATACCATCGTCTCCACAGCCGGCGTTCCGGCTGCGAACCGAGCATGCTCTATCCCCTCGGTAAGCAGCAGCCGCTCCCAAAGTTTTGGATAACTCTGGAAATCAAATCTGCAATCATCCAGAATCACATATTCTTTGATCTCTGGATGTTCTTCCAGGTATGCTGCAATTCCGGCACCTCTTTTGTACATCCTGTCCTGCGTGTGTCCCGATATAATCAGGCCATATCGGGCGAGCTTGGAAACCAGATATCTGTAATCTTCATCTGTGGGTTCTAGTTCCTTCCAGTCAGATGACAGAACGATATCCGCTCCGCCAAACTTGCTGATTGTCTTTGCCAGAACCTCCACGCGCGCATCTTCAATTCCCTGATATCCTTTTGGGGTTTGCTGGACGGTGGTCCTGGTATTCAGGACGCCATCGACATCCAGAAATACTACAAAGTTTTTATGTTTTTTGCCCATTTGTTTTCTCCTTTCCCTGCCCTTGCAAAAAAGCAGCCGAATAGATCAAATCTATCCGACTGCTTTTCCGGGGGTGTTGTTTTTATTGTTTTAATTATCTGGTGTTTTTATTACCATTCACTGCAGTCCTTATCGTATACTTCTTCTCGCTCTTCTTCCGTGTACGATGACAACCACTCACTCTCCACATCATTTCGATCAACAATTTTCTGATCAAAACTGCCTCGATGACCGCAGTTCAGGCATTCATATTTGTCGCAATCAGATTGGCTCACGACCAGACCGCCTTTGAAGCCACAATGTGGGCACTCGTATTCATTCGCATATTGCTGTGCCCTTAAATACACATTCAGATTTAACTGCAGTTCTTCATATTCGGGATTTTCAAATAACTTAGAATTTAACATGTTGGATGTCCTCCATTTTTTTATTTTTCCCGAAAAGTAGTCAGCATCAAATCCTCTGACAAAATCAACGGATGGGGTAAATGGAGGTTCTAATTTGCCACATTCGTTGATTTCACAGAGGTTTGGGGGTGTAGCCCCCAAGGTCTGTTTGCAACAATCTACATACATGACATTTTGCAATAACCTACATTTTGTCTCTGCAAAAAACACTTTTGGGGTAAGGTCATATTCTTCTCCATTTGCAACCAATAAAATACAGCCACCATAAAGGTAGCTGCATCTTATTTCTTCTAACTTGCTACTTTTCCTATACCCGACGGTTCAAAGCTCCGTTATCTGATGTCAGAAGCACATCTCCATAGTCTCCAGAATATCCACCGCAATCTGTTTATAAAAATGCATAAATCGTCCTTTTGGATTTTTTCTTTACAATCCAAATACATTGTCTTCTAAGACTTCTTCTGGAATGTCCAGTTCATCGATATACTGAGATAATGTCAACTCTTTCTCAATTTCTTCATTTTCATTATACATCTCTTCTTGCCACCTCTTTTCTTTTATGTTTAAAAATAAAACTCCCATCTACTCCATTATCAGCAACTTCCACTGAACGTAGCGCAATATAAAAAGACCAGATATCTGTTAAGTATATCTGATCTTTTTCTGCAATTACTTTTTCTTTGGGGTATTATTTAATACTATTCCAGACATTTTAAGCTCTTGGTTCCATGTCCTATATCTTCCAAAATCCAGTATCCAGATTTGTCTATATCAGCAATCTGTTCTTCGCTGATTAATTGAAATTCAAAATGTTCCAGAAACTCCTGGTTTATAGATAATTTGATGAAGTTCCATCCTCTATCCCCACTATGAGCCTCCATAATCTGTTTTTCTTCCCAGATAACTCTTGGCCTATACCATGCTTCATCAGCATAACCATAATCATCCTTCCCATACCACCCCATAAGTCGTCCTCTATCTAATAGAATAAACCTTTGATTTTTCGGATGATATTCTTTACCTATAAGATATGCTGCAATATTCTTTAATATTTGTTCCCGTGTTGTTTCGTGAATACTTGTTCCCGATCCATCTTTATGCGGCTCTATCCTACTATATAAATACACAAAACGCTTCTTCGGATCTTTTTCCGGCTTTTCGGATGTATCTTTTCTTAATGTCATATATCTTTTCCGCAATGGGCCACGTTCCAACGCAATGGCTATTACTGAAGTTAAAGTAATTTGCTTTTGACTATACTCCTTATTCTTACTGCATAACTTTTTGTTCCACTCACTTTCGACGTTTTCCCACTGTTCTTTCTTTTTTTCCGGACAATGGTGTAACCAATATTTTTTTAACCATCCATCCGCTTCCGGATATGTTTTTTGCCATTCTAAAATACACTGTCTATGATTTTCCAAATCATCATTGATTGCTTTTTCTTTGGATTCTAAAACATTAAGATCAAATCCACACCATTGAAGTAAAATGTACTTTGTATCATTTAAGATGTTCTCATTAACAAGTCCATCTTCGTTATAAATCTTTTGTTCTGTTTCAAATCCAAAAATAAAACCTCTTGCAAGAATTACAAGAATTCCTCCAATTCCATTCAAATCATCACTTTCATAATTTTTAGTTAACATTTTAGGCTGAATTCTGGGGTCAGCAGATTCCGGAGCCTTTACATATGCTTCAAATTCTAAAATTTCATTTAACATCTTCTTTTGCCTCTTCTATATATGGTTCCATCTCTTTCCATTCAAATACTTCCCAAAAAAATCTGCCATAATCTTCTGACTTCTTTGTAATTTCATATAATGTTGCAATCTTTAATTTCAAAGGTAACTCTTGGGTTTCCGTCACTATTTGTTTAAGTTTCTGAAGACATACCCCATATAATTTGTTTTTCGGATCTGTCTCATTTTTTTCATAAAATCCTTGAACAATACTTTCCAGATCTTTTTCTAATGATTTATCCAATTCTTGCATTTCTGTTCTATTTTTTTCAACTCTCTCTTTTAAAGTCTTAAACGGTGTAACTTTTGGACCTTCTATTAAAGTAAGTACATTCCATAAAGTTTTATATCCCCGTTGTTCAAAATGAAACAGAACTTCCTGTTCTTCTTTTTTCAAACTTTGAGCATTAAATCCATTACCTATAATCTGTTCTAATGCTTTTCCTCTATTTTGCATTGGTTGTAATAACCACTGCATCTGATTCAAGCGATCTCTCATATCTTCAATCGTATTATCATTACTTAAACATGCTTCTATTTTTTTCTGTATACATGGAAGCACTGTTCTTTGAATTTTTATTACATTTTCTTCATCATATATTTCAAATAAGATTGTTTGCAGATTCTCCGGTGCATAAAAAGTATCTTTCTTTTCATTCTTTAAGACTCGCAAAAACTTATTTACATAAAACGCATACGAATTTAAAATCCCTTGACATCTTAATTTGAATCTTTCAATGTTTTCTTTGTCTGTATCTGAGATTTTTTTTGAATATTTAAAGAACTGTACCCTTTTCGTTTCTTTCTTCTTTTTATATTGTTTTAGTCCTTCTTCAAAATATAATGGTAATTCGTTGATATATGTACCACCATCCTGAATTTCAAACGTAGCTTGTGTTTTACAATTTTTTGCAGACACGCAAAGACATCTTTTTCCCACAATATTTTTCCGAGTCATTGACAGATTATCAAGATTATACCCTTCTTCTCCCCGCAACTTTTCTATGTCTCTCAAAAATATAATATAAGCACTCTTATCAATCCCTGCTTTAAGTACAATGTCTAAATCAGGATGTAGGCCGTTTTTAGCCGCATCAATCTCCAACCCTGTTAATATCGTACATTTTGCACATGTGGGACTATTTGAGGTAAATACCAAACCTGATTCGTCTTTGCTTGGTAATTTCTGATTCCTCTCATATTCTATCTGCCCGATAGCAATTGCAGCATCGGATATTTGTCCAATCCGATTAGAAAATGTATTCTGGATATGAAAAAACGGAACATGCTTCTGAATTGTAACTGGATTTCCTTTAGAAGTAGGTATTTTAATAACCGGAAGTGTTCGCTTAAAATACGGTACTAATCTATTCGTTCTATAACCCAGATAATTTCCAGCCTCATATGCTCCAGATGCAACCGCTTCTACTACATCCTGATTCGCCACAACATTGACCAGATCCCCGTCAAAATCGGCACCTCCCAGACATAGCGGAGCCGATGATCCCCTCGGAACCATGACAATACCAGTCAGCTTCTTAAAATACTTATCATATAATTCAATATGTCCTTTGAAAGAGTTATAGTTGACCCTGTCTGCATATAAATCCTCTGTAGTCATTTCAAAACGCTTCATTATTACTTGTTCATTTCTTGACAAATGCGGACTCCGAAAGAATGCATAATAAGAATCACAATTTAACTTCAAATCTTCCCAACAACCACTCTGTGTACCTACAGGCAGATAAAAACGAAAATATCTATATTTGGGCCAGAATTTAGATATAACGTTCTCATCCTCCAATAAACTCGCAAGCAATGGCAGTAAATCTCTGCACAGATATCGATTCTGTCCTTCCACAACTAATTTTCCTGTTGCAAGCTTTGTTAAAAGTCCTTTCTGTACATTTTTTAATTGTGATTTTATATATCCGTCGCTTTTTAAAGCAGAATTCTTAAATAACGCCCGTTTCCAATTAGATATCTGTCTTACAACTATCGTTTCCTCATCATTCTCCTGTGTATCACTATCCTCCTCTTGGATATTGTTATTATCATCATCCACTGTCATTTCTTCGCAATCTTTCAGATACTCGATAGGATTTTGTATAAAAAAACAATGTCTTTTTACAATCCTTTTAAATTGCCCTTCCGTAAAATGCAGTGTATTGATCATCTGATAGCTCAGATGTGTATATTGGGAGTTTCCGTAAGGTAAATTTGTCCCTGAAATATACAATGCATGATCATATTTTTTCATTGCATCACAATAGAATACCATAGGATCCATATTAGTAGCTTTATCAGATGCACTATCCAAATACTGTCGGATCCATTTCATACCTTTAAACATACTTTCTGTGATAAAAATATGAGCCTTGCTCAAATCTCTCTTTATACCAAAAGCATCTTCATACAACTGTTCACCTTTTTTTCCGTTATAAGTCTCTAAAAACTCATGCACATCCACTTCATGAAGCATTCCCTTCATAAACGGTAACCTAATCTGAAAGGAAGTGGCTCCTTTTATGTTCAATGCTTCATTAATGTAAGAAGCATATTCCGGCGTAATAAAACCAGAACCATCGAATGGGATATCCACATACTCAAAATCTTTTATTTGAGGTTTCTGAAAATTGCATTGCAACACTTCTCTAAAATCTGCATCTTTTACTGCTTTAATTTCTGTAGTTGCTAATGGAACTTTTTTTTCATAATTATACCTTGTAACTGGCATTTCAGGATTATCCCTCTTTGTTCGTACATCCTTTATTATTACAATAGTCTCCGGATTTATCACAAACTTTGGATGTTTAACTCTTTTAGAAGAAGAAAGATATAAACCTCTGTATGCGTAATATTTACTTTCAATTACCGATATCTTTGAAAAATCCATTCCTAAGTTAAGACGTGTATTCAATCCTTCATAAAAATCTTCATCAATAAACGAAATACGACTATTCCGGCTCATGCTTCCGCTCTTATCAAAAGCAACCATATGGACCGGATTTTCAAAACCTTCAAAATACATATCAAATCCATTTTTTACAAGATCTTTTGAATCGTTCAGCAAAACTTTTTGGTTCTCTATCTTCCATGCCCCAGCATTCTCTTTATCAAGTGGCTGAAATATTTTACCAAAATCTACAATCACTAACTTGTCATATAATGTTTTATCTGTACGTTTAAAAGATTGCTTCTCTTTATCACGCCATACAGATTCTATTTCTTTGCAGAATTGATAAAATAGCGCACAGTCTTCTCGCTCGTCTTCCTGTTTTATAACGTATCTTCGCAACGAATAATTCTCAAGATAAAGCTTGAACCGTTCTTTTTCTTCGCCAGGCCTCTTTGAACAAAAGTTGAAAAAAGCCTGGGCATTAATCGTTATAATTTTTTGTCTAATGTCTGGCATGATATTACTCCTCTTTGGTTAGTAGGGCTATTAGCTCCTGTTACACTAAAAAATAACTTCAGTCCAATCAATTGCTGCAAGGTTTGTTTTAAAATTTTTCCATTCTTGGGAATCTTGGGAATCAAATGTTGGTATACTCGGTTTATCTTTTATCTTTTCATATATTTCTGTTAAATTTCCGATTTCCTCTGATTTAATTGTAATCTCCAAATTTTTCTCTTTACACTGTTCAAAAATCCATGTTTTACGTTCTTCATTCCACTCTTTATGCGGGTGCATTCCGTTTTGGGAAGTATCACCATTATTTCTATCAGCAGTAAACCATTTTCCCCGTAAAGCATTAATCTTTTTTCCTGATTTTTGAGAAAGTTTATAATATTTCCATATCACTCCATTTGTATATAGAACTTTTCCATACCATAATAACTCTCCCAATAATTGTCCTGCATCATTTGCTCCACCATTCGATTCATTCAAAGAACTTGTATTTTTTTTATTTACATAATATTTTTTCTTCTTATCACAACTTATATCAATTGTGTTTGTGTCTAGGCATTCTATGAGGTCTTTGCCAATGCACTTTGCTTCCACGCAACCATATATATTTTTTAAAATTGTGTTTTCTACCTCATAAATTTTAGGCTCCTTTCCCTCTGGAAAACTTTCATCAAAAATCGCAAGATCTGGAAAACTTCCAAACCCATCTATATATTTTCTTGACTTAACATTCTTCTCATTATCCGCCTTGATTCTTTCACTCTTATGAACATCACGTATCGAAAGGTTTTCCGTGTTCACACCATCTCTCAAAAGCATATTAATTAGTGGATATAATTCTTCCTCTTGTCCATACTGTTTATCCATCAGCCATAGTTCTCTCATATATTGTTCTAATGTCATTTTATCAACCTTTCTCTTTTTCAAATTCTAGGCGTTTACGAAACGCCATAAGCTGCAGAAATACGGCATTTTTTAGCACAACAACTGCCAATTTCTTAGATTCTATTTTACCATACAAACCACATGTCCACCAGTCGAAAAAAGCCTAATCTATCCAATCTATCCAATTTTTTATGATCTTATATTGGCTCCTGTCACAAAAAAGAGCTGAATAGCTTCCTGTATAATTCAAAGTGTAGAAAGTAAATGATTTTACAAAAATAGATACCTAAGTTAAACTGTCATTGCTGACCGGCCAGTTAGCAAATGAACAGAATAAGGAAGGTATCTACAAATGAATTCTACACAGAACAAGAAGATTGAGCAAGTAAAAAGAAACAACAATAATTGTTGGCATTGAAAAGCATTCTTTCAGAGCTTTTAACTGGAGAGGCATCGAGCTTACCAGAAAGCCTGTAGCGTTTTCAAACTCTATGGAGGGATTCAACAGCTTTTACAATACGATTGTGGAACTGATGCAGAAAAGTGAACTTGAAGAGGCACTGGTAGGAACAGAGCCGACCGGTCACTACTGGTTTGATCTTGGGCAGTTCATGGGCGAAAAGGACATAAAGTTTGTGATGGTAAATCCGCACCATGTGCATAAGACCAAAGAATCAGATGACAGCAGTCCATCTAAAAATGACAGAAAAGATCCTCGTGTTATTGCAGAGCTTGTAAGGGATGAACGGTATTTTTATTCATATATGCCGATAGGCATATATGCAGAACTGCGGAATGCGTCAAACCGCCGGTTTGTGCTTGCAAAAGAACAGACAAGGGCGAAGAACCGTCTGCAGAAGTGGATTGCAGTGTATTTCCCGGAATATAAGGAGATTTATACACACATAGATGCCAAGGGAGGGCTGCTGGTATTAAAACAGGCACCAACTCCTGAGGAGATAGTAAGGCTTGGAGTGGACGGTATCATAAAGATATGGAAAGATGCTAAACTCCGAGGAAATGGGCATAAGAAGGCTATGTTGATTTTGAATGCAGCCATGAAAAGCATAGGATTAAAGGCAGGCCTTACAGAAGCCAGAATGGAGATACAGGATCTGATAGAGGATTATGAACTCCAAACAAAACGCCTTGAACGTGTCAATGACCTGATCAAAGAACTATGCCAGCAGATCAGTTATGCGGATAAGCTACTTGAAATAAAAGGTATAGGAATAACAACAGTAGCTGATTTCATAGCAGAAGTCGGTGATATCACGCGCTTCGATAGCACGAAAGGACTTCAGAAACTGGCAGGATTGGAACTGGTAGCAGATAGCTCTGGCAAGCACAATGGAAAGACAAAGATAAGCAAAAGAGGACGCAAGCGTCTCAGATATCTTCTTTTCGAGGCAGCGATATCGGTGGTGGGAAAGAATGAAGGATTCAAAGAAATCCACAGGTATTATACCACTAGAGAAAAGAATCCATTAAAAAAGATGCAGTCACTGATAGCAGTAGCATGTAAGCTGATAAGAGTATTCCATGTGATCCTTACCAAGGGAATCAGTTATGATGCATCAAAGATATTGAAAGATATTCGACATCCGGGAGAGCAGTTAAAGGCTGCATAACCGAGCAATAAAGAACAACCATAATGATTACAGGAAGCGTCCACCGAAAGATGCTGTAATCGGAGTGTTTGGATCAGTGATGAAAGTACAAAGAATGAGCTGGTAGCCGGCAGGAATTTTCTCCGGAGGGCATGACCCTGATGAATAGCTAAGCTGGCACCCTGGTTATGGACAGGCAGAACGAAGGAAGTGAGGACCCACCGTAAGGATGATGATCCTGTTGGACATGAAAGGTGAGCTGCCATATAGGGATAGGTACACATCGAGGCCATTTAGAACGAATAGTGATGACGTTTTATTTGGTGCACCCATTATTACTATATATATGCTCTGTATGAGGTAAAGATCACTCCATAACCTTAGTTCTATTCAATGACAGGTATCAAAAAGTATTGAATTGATTGAAAATCCAGTATTGATTTTGAAGCGTTTATGAAAAGGGTGCTCTGAATCTTTGGAAAGCATGCACTATTGCATTAGAATACTCACATTGTTCATATTGAATTTTACCAACTTCTTCACAATGCTTATAGTCTACCAAAAAGCTTGACCACAACAAATTAAGTCGGCACTTGGGAATGTCTAAAAAAGTGTGTAAGTAAATTGTCTGACAATTTCCCCTTTGCCTGCTTGACTACCTTGCTTTAAATGCCGGAATGCCAGTCAAGGTAAGGGTTCCAGCCTTGACTGACAATTCTGGCATTTGATAAAATCTTGAGAGCAGGTTAGAAAAACTTACACAGTTTCTATTACATTCTCTCGCACTTTCCGTTATTCTGCAAGCGAAAACAAGAAATTTCTCTACAACTTTATCACAATACTGTTCTCATATTTTCCATCATAAAGTATTTCTCTTCTGTCCGCCTAATTTGTTCTGATGCATTTTATTCTGCATAATATTCTTCCCCTGTATCCAGACAAATCACCGCCAGTCTTCCATTGTTTTTGCCTGCTCCGCAGTCAATCGCAATGTGATTATTTTTCTTAAAGATATATCCGGGTCTGCTGTTTCCAAGAATATTCTGCGTAGGGGTGTGTCCGCTTACCACAGTAATGTTTTTGAAATATGTGATATCAAAATCGGTTCTTTTCCACACAAGTTCTTCCACGGAATACTCCTCAAGCCGCCTTGATTCCGAAAAATATTCCATCCCTGCGTGAATCAGCCAATATTCCCCATTATTTATGATCTTCTTCCCATACGGACGAAATGATTCTATATATTCCACTACCTGTCGCCGCTCTTCCTGCGGAAGTTTCAAGAACTCCTGAATTGTGCTGATTCCGCCGTTCAACGTCCATTCTGCAAAGGACTGATGTGCCTGTGATGACAGTTTATGAAGAAAGTCCTTCGAAAGTTCCGATACCAGAAGTTTCAGACACGGAAGAGCCATGAGCTCATGGTTGCCCATAATGGGAATGATATTAGGGTTTGCCATCATATATTTCAAGGTATTCATGGAATCCGGCCCCCGGTCGACTACGTCACCCAGTACATAGAGTGTATCATCTTTTCCAAGGGGTATCTGCTCCATCAGGTTCCTGAACAGCTCATATTGTCCGTGAATATCACTCATCGCATAAATCATTTGCTTTTTTCCATCTCTCTTACAAGATCACAAAGTTCTTCTTCCCAGTCACTGATTTCCGAATACCAGATACATCCATACACACCTGGAAGTTTCATATTCCTTGAAGAACATACGATAATGTTGGTTTGATTTCCCTGCGCCTGCAGAATCTGAACTAATTTTTCTCCCGCTTCTGTGTCGCTGATGGCTCCTGACCTCATTGGAAAATGCATATCTGTGATGATCAGATTGAACGGCTCTCCTGCGTTTTCTGCATCTTTCAACATTTTCAGACCATCTTCCACATTAGACACCTGCTCAACCGATGCCACACCACAGCGATTACCTAATATTTTTCGAATTGCATTTGCCTTATAAACACTGTCCTCGAAGTTCAGAACTTTCATATTCTACAGCCGTCCCTCTCATTTTTGTTGTTTGTGCTTTTCATACGCTCGTATCTTCTGTTCGCTTTTGTGTTCTTTCAGAACACCATTTAGATTCTATTTTCTACTTCCAAGCACCATATTGAATGCATCATAATTCTGCGTGTCGTTTCTGCTGCAGAACACCGCATATTCTATCGTGTCGAAATAGGATGCATATTTTTCCTGTACGCTCCGAAATGCCCGTGCTACAATTCTTGGCGGGTTGCAGAAAGCGCCACAGCCAAACGCGCCTAAAATCAGAACTTCCGCTCCGTTCGATGCTGCCGCCTGAAAAACACGTTCCAGCCTTTGCATCTGAAGTTCGTACAGTGCTTTCTCACTAATCTTAACCGGCGCATTTCCTGCAGACGGGTTCATGGCATTGCTTGGTTTCTTTCGGAGATTCGGGGCTGCGCAGGTAATGATGTCTACCTGATACCAGTCTTTTTCTTCCATTCGTTCCGGCGCAGAGGTATCGGTCTTAAATACGACGACTTCTGGTGTATATAGCAGATCATCATTATAGCGTGGATCGCCTGCTTTCCGGTGCGGTTGATAGAACTGATGCCACATCGTTTCTGTGTCCAGGCATGGATAAAGTGTGCTGCATCGGCAAAGACATTCTTCCTGTGCTGTGCTTCCCCGTGTTACACCGCTGCCGGGGTTGGTTGCAGAGGCGAAATTCAGGACACAGACTCGTTTTCCGGCTTTTGCGTATGCAGAGGCGGCTTCGAAGCTTCTTTTGGATGAAACAATCGTTTTGCAAGGTGATTTTCCAGATTCAGGAAGTGCAATCGCCTGAGATGGAACATACAGTTTTTGGTTCTGAATTGAAAGCTGAACTGCCTGCTGAAGCTTCTGGCTTGCTTTTATCATATCCATGGAATCCTGAAATATCGCGATATTATTACTTCTTCTATCCATTACACTTCTCCTCCCGTATTCCTATCATACAATGCTGTTCTGTTGAAAATCATACACCTTATCCTCCAGCTTCGTCCAGGCTTTTACATAGTCCGCATCGATAAAACAGCCCCTTGCCTGTCGAAATGCACCTGGCTGCTTGCCGCCTTCCGTGGCATATAATCCTGTATCCCAGCAGCCTGCTGATAAGCTGTTGTCTCTCAGGATCAGCAAGCATACCTCGAAGTCATTTGGATAATCGCCATCCTTTATGTAGTGGAATCCGGTGAATGTAACGCGAATATTCTCTGCCTTGAATTTTATAACAAATTGTAACTATTCAGAGCCCCATTCCGATTCCGCTTACGCTGCATCTCTTCTTCCATCACACAACACTGTTTTAAATGAAATGCAATTCCATACTGCACCATTTTTTATAGCCCTCCTGCCGCAATATCTGCGTATAATCTTTATCTCGAATCTGCTCCAATGCCTTCCGGCAATCTCTTTCCAGATCTTTTTTCTCATCTGTATACTTCACTTCTATCACAATTCCTGTTTCTGCATCTCCCGTTTCAATCACAATATCGCTGAATCCTTCTCCCGATTCTCGATTGGAAGATACACGCCAGTCATTTTTATAGCTTAAGATTCCAAGCAAAATTCCATGATAGAAATTTTCTTTCAGTGATTTCCGCACAAAGGTATCGCGTACGCTGACTGTCTTCTGCAAATATAAATCCAAAAGACTTTCCACCTCTGCTGCTTTTCCCCCAAGCAGTGCCTGGCAGAACTGTTCTGCCATTTTCCCGTCTTTTTTCACTTCCTGCTGAAACAGTGTAAGAATCCGTTCTGTTATGATATTTCGTATTTCCCGGTTTGGAATTGCAAGGCAATAGCGGCCATCGCTTTCTCTTCCGCGCTGTGTCAGGTATCCAGTCATGAAAAGTGTACTCCACAGATGATCCATGGTCGAATACAGGTCATTGTAGGTAACCATTTCATCGATTTGTTTGATCACTGTTTTTCCATTTACCAGCCATTCCAGTTCTGTTTTTGTGAGCATATCCGGTTCATTGATGCTGTCGATAAAATGATGAATCACACTGTTCCCGCTTGTATTCATCCAGTAATTTTCCGGCTCGGCCTCTGGATTATGGATATGATCATTGCAGTAATTCACAACATCCCATGGACAGTACACATCTGCTTTTCCGAATCGGTATCCGTCATACCATTCTTTTACCTCGTCATATCGGTCATCCATTTCATAGTCATGCAGCATGGTCTTTACTTCTTCATCTGTAAAGCCGAAGGTTTCATCAAATTCTGTATTTGTAATCGAATATACTTTGAAATTATTCAGTCCGGTAAAGATGCTTTCTTTTGCAATTCGCAGGCAGCCCGTCAAAACAGCAAAGGCAAGACTGCTGTTTGTCTTTAGAACATTTCCGAACATATTTCGAAGCAGCAATACTATTTCATCATAATATCCATTTTCATGGGCTTTTGCCATCGGAACATCGTATTCGTCAATCAGGACAACCACTTGCTGTTCATAGTGAACTTCCAACAGTTCTGTCAGTTCCTGAAGACCGCTGGTAATGGTGTCTTCTTCCATATTTCTTGTCAGAAGTTCTGAAAAAAGTGCTTTATCAACCCGGCTCAATTTGTCGCTTTCCAGAAGAAATTGAAATCTTCTTGCCTCACGATTGATTGTTTTTATGAGCTGCGCACGGGCTTTTTCATAGGAATCGGCATCAATTCCTTTTAAGCTGATGGAAATAACGGGATATTTTCCCATATATTGTTCACAAATCTCTGTATTCTTAGAAATCTTCAAGCCGTCAAAAAGTGCTGGATCCGTTCCAATTTCAAAGAAATGCTGAATCATACTCATATTCAGGGATTTTCCAAAACGGCGTGGGCGCGTAAAAAGCGTGACCTCACTTCCGTTATTTAAAATCTGTTCTACAAGGGAAGTTTTATCTACATAATAGTAATTTCCATTGCGAATCTTTTTAAAGTTGTCAATCCCGGTCGGGAGTTTTGGTTTTCTCATCTTGAAACCTTCCTTTCCAACTTTTGCGGCTTTTGACACCAGCAGCTGTGCTTATGTTCTGATCTCTATTTTAGCGGGTTTTATTTGCTTTGGCAATGGTTCTTGTCGATTTCTAATCTGTCCAATTTCATAATCTTGCATCAACTCCTGCTAATAGAAAAACATAATAACCTTCTTTCATTTTTTTATTCTTTATTTCTATCTTGAGATACTCTTTCCATTGTTTTTTCACACTTTTTTGCCGATAATTTACTTAATCCCAAAGCCACTCTCCCAGATTTCCTAAATCATTTCCATCTTCATCATACAATTCACCTGTGCTTCGATCAAAGTAATCGCCGCTTCCCTCAATTTTATTTCCATTTTCATCTACGTACCAGCTATGATACATTCCTGCACTCCAGTCATCTCCATTAGAATTACTGCTGGATCCGGAGCCACTACTGCTATCATTGCTGCTGTTATCGTAATAATAGTCGCTTTCTTCTGTCCCTGAATCACCGCTAGACGCACTTTCTGAGTTCTGGCTTGCCTCGGTTACGGCAGCCTCTTCCGCTGCTTTTCTCTCGGCCTCTTCCTGTGCCGCTTTTTCCGCAGCTTCCTCTTCTGCTTTCTTTTTCTCCTCTTCTTCTGCCTTTTTCTTCGCTTCTTCCTCTGCTTTTTTGCGAGCCTCTTCTTCCGCTTTCTCGATCGCGGTCACTCTGTCATTATATTTTGTCATGTATTCATCAATCGTACTATTATATTTGTCAAAACTGTCCTGCTCGATGGTATTATAATTTTCGAAGTCATCTTTCAAGGTATCTTTGAATATCGTAAATTCGCTGGAAGCACTTTTGAGTGCTTCCTTATCATCCATTTTTTCAACATCATCACCAATTTTATCCGCAATTATTTTGATCGTATCGTCATATTCGGATACAAAGGAGTTCTTCATCTGCGCAATGATTTTTTCATAGTGTACAGAGCATTCCTTATAAGCGCCTTCTGTCTTTTTATATTTTTCCGCACTCTCCATCTCTTGTTTCAATGCTTCCAGTTTTTTATCTCTGTCTTCTCCTTTTTCAAATCTCTGATATTCCTCATCAATCTCACTGTTTTTTGTCTCAATCGCCTGCAAACGAAGCTCCTCCTGGTGACGGTCATATGCTTTTTTTGCAATAACACCAGTTCCTGCACAAACGGCAAGGATGCCAACTATGATTAATATCAAAATTCCGTTTTTCTTTTTCATCTCATAAATTCTCCTCGAAAATTTTGTTTTTTTCTACAACGGATGAACAGCATAAAACATTTTTGTCCCTATCTCAAACACAAGGACTTTTTCCCCACTTTTTACCTTCTTATATGTTTCAAACTCACATTCTCCTTCTATAACTCTTTCACTCGTCTGAACTTTGATGTAGTATCTTTTTTTGTCATATCTTCTGACAGCACCTTGTGAGTTGTATCTAGTTTTTTCTTTTACAGTACCCCATTCATACCACTCCATTTCCCACTGTGCACTTTTCCGCCATTGTATCAGAAGATAAATTGCTGCTACCCCAAATATTCCAAGACCTGCTATCCCAAATATTTGATCTTTTAATTCTATAGTTTCTGTCTGCCCGTAAAAACAAACGGTACCAGCGAGTACCTCCAAAAACAAAATCATCAACGCACTTTCCAGATATTTTTTTCTCTGTCTTTTTTTCCACCATAAAAAAGATTTCTGTTCGTCCCAAAACTGATTTTGAAAATACAAATGTTCTTCCCTCCTTACTCTGCTTTCTTTCCATCATATCTCGCAGTTTAGATAAACCCCTGCCTGATAAAAGGATTTCTCCCCTATCAGCAAGGGTTCATCTATTTCCTATGTTACTACCAGATTTTTCTATTTTCAAATATTTTCTATTCGATTACAGCTGGTCTTGCTTCCGGTGTTTCTTCTGAATCATCTTCAACACTGCCCGTATTACTTTCTGCATTGTTTTCTACGCTGTCCTCTGTATTATTTTCTGTACTGTTTTCTACATCATCCGATGGTTCCTTCGCCGGTGAAGCGATTCTTTCCGCATCAAGAGATACCATTTCCGCTCCTACCATAGAAGCATTGCTTTCCGATGAAAACTCATTTACCGGAATCAGCTGCTTTGTCACAGTATCGAAATCAAAAACATGCCACACATTTCCTACGCCAGAGGCCGGAACATGATAGGTTTCAATCCGTTTTGTTCCCAGGTAAACTTCTACTTTTGCCCCGGAATTTGCCAGTGCATGACTGTCCAGTTCTGCACGATTTGTAAAATCGTGCACATAAAAACTGTAGGTTCCCGACTGATTCATCTCGTATACCGTTGTCGTTTCCGGTCCATATGATGTCGTATCATCCAGATCCAGAAATGCAGGTATTGTGCTTTCTCCGGTTTCATCGAACTCATAATATGTTTTATCTCCATAGAAAATATGGAATTTTCCGGTTCCGTCAATCGTTGGTCCCCACAAATGAGAATCCAAATCGCTTGGCTCTTCTCCCCACAGCAACACAATTCTCAAATCGCCTGAAGCAATACTGCTGTTTCCATCCGGAACCATCGTTCCATTCCAGTCATGATTTCCCTTTCTGGTAACTGTGACATTGAAGTGATCGGTGATGTAACCACCTTTTTTCATTACAATCGTATAATATCCGATCGGTAATTCTACTTCATAATGTCCAAACTCATCCGTCACAGCTGTTTCTACAATCTCTCCATCTGTTTTATTTCTATTATGATAGATT
The DNA here is from genome assembly GCF_003481245.1 of Blautia sp. TF10-30. Taxonomy (NCBI): domain Bacteria; kingdom Bacillati; phylum Bacillota; class Clostridia; order Lachnospirales; family Lachnospiraceae; genus Blautia; species Blautia sp. TF10-30. The sequence continues at coordinate 75,287 of NZ_QUKM01000004.1, read as the reverse complement.
GTCAGGATTGTATCCGAAAGTTCTGTTCCATTTACCGAATTTGTAATGGTTCCACCTATGATTCCGGTATCCAGCGTACCGTCCTCTCCTTCTGCCATCAGCAGACGTTCTCTGTAAATTCTGTCTGTTCTTTCCAATGGCTGGATATCTTCATCGGTAAGATATCCTTTTGCTGAAGTACGGATCAAATAATGTTTTCCTTCCTCCCAGAACTTGATGTTGTGCCAGAGATCAAAAGGAACTTTCACGTATAATTTGTAATCACCGTTTTCATCCGATTCCGTTGTTGCTACTAGTTTCGTTGCGTTATCATTCTTATCCGTTTCATATGCCTCTATGGTTGCACCAGATATGTATTGCGATGTATCATCTGCATTTGCGACCTTTCCTTCTATCACAACAATTGGATCATCATCCTCAAAACTGCATCCAGGAACTATTTTTAAGTTTTCAAGGTGAACCTTACGTTTCAAAGGACTATTATATTCGTTCCATATCTCCCAAGTCAACTTACCTTTCAACCACTTGTTAAGCACTGTATCTTCAAATGCATTCAACTCCGCATAAAGTGTAAATCCACCATCAAAGCAGATATCACCGCTTGATCTTACTATAGCTGATCCTCCTAGTCTGATTCCTCCGTCTCCTGAAAAGTCCAAGAGTTCCTGATGAAAAGTTTCTGCCGCCACTTCTAATTTCGGACCAAGTTTTGCTTCTCCTGCAACACCATAGTTTGCAGATATATCTACATCCCAAATTGGTCTTGGTTGATTATCCAGAATCTGCGCACCTACGGAACCCGATAAACTGCATTCTGCTGTAATCGTGCCCGCTGCATTCAAAACAAGATCAATTTCAACAACCATTGCTGCAATATTCGAACCGGCAATTGGTATCCTTCCTAGTGGGACTTCTGTATACAAGCAATCATCTCTTACTACAATCCCTTTATCATCTCCATCCAGATCTTTTCCAATTTCTCCCGTGACAGTCAGGCCATCCGTTAATACAACAGATACATTTTCTATCCTATGATTTCGATAATCCACTTTGAAATTATAATCTACTTCTGGTTTATCTACCGCAACGGTATAGTTGAACGACCAGTCATTTCCCAAATCTGCCGTTCCTTCTAATTCTACACCTCCCGTTTCTGTCATCGTAAGTGTTGTGTCCCCAAATACTTTTTGATATTGATCCAGCAAACCATACGTCTGTATCTGATTTTCCTCTTCCGGTGCTGTAATAGGAACAAACTGTGAAAAGTCAAGATATCCTTCTCCTGCCACATCCATGGATTCCAGAAATTCGTCTAATTCCGGTGTTGTATACTGAATCAGTACATCATTTCCTTCTATCCGTGAATTCACAACTTTATATGCATCAGAATATCCAATGACAATAATATCATTTTTTTTCAGATTCTCTGTTTTTTCTGAAAACGGCAGACATAGTGTTGTCCCGTCATCGGAATGCTCTATCGAATCTTCCAGCCGGATTACGCCTTCTTTGAATACTACTTCATCCTTATTTCCGCTGACTGTTGTACTATCCCATGTTTTCTCTGTAACATTGAGAATATTTTTCGCTTCTTTTTCTTTCAGAGGGCGAGTTGGATAAAATTTGTCATTTTCCAACTCCAGTAAACCCAGATTCACGGCAAGAAATGCTTCTTTGGGATTTGTGACCTCACTGGCATCGGCGCATTGAATCTCCTCGTCTGCCTGATATCCCATACTCCGGACTGCCGTAACAGCAGCAAATTCTCTCGTTGCAAGATCGTCTGGCTGAAACGCTTCTCCACCTGCAATCAAGATCCCATGGAAAACCGCATTTTCTATATCCTGTTTGTATTCCGAATTTGAAATATCCGAATAGGAAGGCTCTGCGCTTTCTTCTCTTGCAGCATATCCGTAAATTTCCAGTAACTCATGAATCCATTCCCCTCTGGTATAGGTTTTCTCTGGATCCTCTTTTTCCTGAAGCTGATAGGAAACCTCTCCTTTCAGTTCCAGTGGGGTTCCCCCTACGATAAGACTGGTGCTCACAGAAATCATTTTTGCATTTTCAAGTGTTTCTGCTTTTGTTGGCATTGCTCCTGCTGCTGTACCTGCTAAAGTAATTACCAGCAACAGTGATAACAGTTTTTTTCCTTTTCGTCTTCTAACTGCTATAACAGAAAGAATGACAATCCCAGAAATCACACCTAAAACAATCCAGATCTCAACCTTGCTGCTATCTCCTGTTCCTGGATTGCTTTTTACATTTTTTGTGTTTTCCGCGTTTGCTGTCTGACCTGTACTTTTTACGCCAACGCTTTTTAAGCTTTCTTTTTGCTCCTGCTTCTGGTCGTTTTTCTGATTGTTCTGCTGTTCATTCTGCTTGTTGTCCTGCTTTGGTTCTTCCCCATTGCTTGAATTTCCATCTTTTACGTTTTCTGTTGACACGTAAGTAACCGCTGCAGAGATGGATTCTCCCGGCTGTAAAGCAGCTGCCGTCTTTACTTCTTCCGCGTTTTCCGCAAGCTTATAACCGTCTGGTACATAATTTTTTAATGTTACATTTTGTACAGCTTCTTCATTCGTGTTTTCTACACTTAAAACAGCTGAAATTGTTTCCCCTTTTGCATAGGTATCTTTGTCCGTAGTTAAAGTAACTTTTATTCCATCCTGCTCCTGCACAGCGCCCAAAACCGGCACCATAAAGATGCCGCTGCAAAGCACCATTGCCAGTAAATAAATCAAAGTCTTTTTGAGTCTTCTCATTTTTCCTCCTCATACCCTGTATCTCTTGCTTATTCTGATCCAGCTACTTTAAAGCTCTTCAGAATGCGGATCACCTGTTTTTCTTCCTGTGATGTGAAGATTCCATCTGGTGCCTCTGCAATAAAGGCAACCGGTGTCGTGTAATTAAACGAAAACTCGTCTACGTTTCCGGCTTGACCTGCAAATTCTACCTCGCCAAGACGGGATGTCGGAATAACAGCAAACATCATGCTGTCTACCGGCACATAATCATCATCAATTCCGGCCATCATCTCGCCGGTGATATGTATCCGTGCTACCATGAATTCACCCAGATCCGAGCAGTCACGATCGGTTCCCCATGGATATCCCGGTACGAAATCTGAAGTGTCTGCCTGTGAAATCTGTGCCTTCAGCATATCGCGCGAATAGCCTCCGAGTGCACCCTGACAGTACCAGAACGAAACAGTAACGCCTCTGTCATTTACCAGAACAACGTTTTCTCTGACAGCATCCATCGGACCGCCAACTTCCTCTGTCTGGATCTCCCAGCCTCTTGGAACTTCAAATTGAAATGCAGTGCTGTCACAATGATTCACTTCTCCATACCGCGTAACATAGGTATCTCCCTGTTCTCCCGTGTCTGACCATTCCAGATCGCCCTGCCAGTCAGAACTGGATTCCCAGCGATCCGACCATACCGGCTGCTGTTCTTCCGTAAAAAGTTCCTGTGTATCCCGGAAGGTTCCGCGGAGCCGCGGCGTGATGGCAAGATCCAGCGCACCGGCATAGCCGCCAAGATCTTCTTTCTCGCTCACCTTTGCCTGACCATCTGTCTTTCCTTCCAGTCCCTCATACAAATCCAGACTGTTTTCTCCGCACAACTTCGGAACCATATGCAGTTCAAGATATCCGCTCAGAGTTCCCGTTCCCTCCGTGGTACTCCAGTGAAGCCCCTCGGAAGTAACCTGGCCTTCTTTGATTTCTTCTGCCGTTTCCGTTCTGCTGTCATACCGCACACCAACCGTGCTCTCTTCGACTGCCTGGAAAGAAAGTGACCTTCCGCCTTCCATTGTGCCCGATGCTCCTGCTGTTATTTCCATCTCATTTGTAATCATGATCGGCACACCTTCGATGGTAAATTCAATGTCCGGCAGGTCATCCTGAAAAACAGTTGTTTCTCCGTTGCTGTCTTCGCAGGTACCAGAACTGCTGTTGACGGAGAGATCTGCCTTACTTCTCACTGCAATGCTGTACTGAAACTCTCCATTTTCTACGTCAAGCTGAAAATCCAGTCCACAGTTCCAGGCTGCCTCTCCCCAGTAGCTGAAAGGGTCACTCGTCTCCTCAAAAGATGTCTGAAATGCATACTCGCCGTCCTGTCCATTTTCCTCTTCAGATAAGTTTTCTGATTCGCTGACGCTCTTCTTGGTATATACAAAATGACGTACCACATGGACTTTTTCAAAGACATCCGCCAGAGATGCATCTTCTGTTTCGACCCAGTAACCATCCGTTGCCTTTTTGACCTGAACTACTTTCCGGATCAGTCCATCGGATACCCTGGCTGTTTTTCCTGCTACGATAACATCGCCTTCCTGATAACCCGGATCCTTTTCAAATTTCATGCTATGATCCGAAATTTCAAAAGGCTGCTCCTCATATTCTGTATCCTTCGTGATTACTTTTACATTCGATTTTACAATAATACCGCTGTTCGATTTTTCCTGTTTTGCTGCCTCTGAATCTACTGTGTTTTTTTCTGCGGTATCTTTCTCCTGTGTTTCCGTACCTGCACTTTGTACTGTTGTCTCACTCTCTTCTCTTTTCTGGTTCCGGTGATTTTGAACCGCAAAGATTCCAATCTGGGTACAGGCCAGAATGGCAATCACACCAATTGCTATGCGCATCCATTTTTTCATTTTCAGGCTGCTCCTTATTCTGCTCTCGTTATTTTAAATACATTTTCCGACTGCCCCAGACCTTCCATCATGTCCGAGCCGACATAATAGTATATTAGAACATCCGATTTTTCAAAAGACATTGGATCCGTTGGTTTCAGAATCCAGTCCCCTGCTGTCAGGTTAAAATGCATACTCTCCCTATCGAATGTTCCTCTGGCTGTGTAACTGCCATTCTCAATGATGCCTTCCAGGATTTCATCTGGATAATAGCTGTAGATTACACTCCACTCATTTTCGCCTTCTTTTGTAAAGTCTAACTCTACCTTTCCATTGTCTCCTGCCCCGACATAAGTTCCTGTCCACTTTCCGCTGATGTCGATGGATGTCAGGTCTGCTTTTGCGCTGACCATCGGGTCATTCCATCCGCCTTCATAGGTGTACTCAAACTGTGCTTCCAGATCGAACTCAACATTTTCTCTTTCGATCGTTCCACTGCACATATAAATCTGATCTCTTCCCTGATCCGTTGTTTCCTGGCTTTTCAGTTCAAATCCCTTTACTTCTGTTTTCCGGATTTGTAGATTCTGTGATCTCCAGTCATCCATGTCCGCTTCCTGGTCAACATAGCCCATGTCATCACCGCCAGGCACGATCACTCCGCCATCCAGTTTGTCCAACAGTTCATCTGCTGTAACATTCAATGCTTTGTCCGATTTTATTTCTGCTGTCATCTCTTCCTGATCTGTTACTGCAACCAGTTCCCACTGGTCAACCTGAAATTCATAGTTTGCTGTCATTGTACCCGATGCTTTTTCTACATCGCCGTCTAAAGTCACTTCAACCGTAACCGCGTCTGTTCCTTTGTTCAGATCTGCCTTGTGATTCTTTACCGTAAAGCTGTATTCCGTCCACTCATCCATGGACCATGTTTCCCCATCGACTACGACGGATTCGTTTGCAAGGGTACTGTTGATTTGCTCTTCCGAAACCTCCTTCAGCGGTTTTACAACCCATTCTCCCGGCGGATTTGCATATATATCCTGCACTTCCCAGCCATTGTTGTATTTGTGATATGTCAACGTTACTTTCTTTTCATAGGAAACATCATCTTTTTCTGTCGTAATATTAGTTAATACCTTGTCTGTTTTCTGCTTTTTGTCGGTATCGCGATTTTTGATTTCAATCTTTGTGATGGTCTCATTTTCTTCCAGAATTTTTCCTTTTCCAAACGTACGGATATCTTCCTCAACATCACTATCTTTTGGTACACTGCCGGAGCAGGCGGTCAGCATTAAAAATAATGCCATTATCATTGTCCAAAATATGATAAATTTTCTTTTCATCTTCTTTCCCCCATCTATTGTTATTTTGATACAACAGCCTCTTCAAAAGCATCTATCTCTGTTTCTGAAGAGGCTGTTATTTTCCTATTTTGGTGCTGAAAAACCAGTTATACCTATTCTTTTTTACTTCCATGGAATCTCATCAAACTTGATTTCCCTTCCCGATTCTTTTTCATAGAATTTATGTTTTCCGCTTCTTGCTTCTTCCAGGCTGCACACTTTTCTTTCTACGACGGAATTGTCAAGTTCGATATAATCCCCCATAAATCCATGAACTTTATACAATTTGATTCCTCCAAATTTTTGATAATCTACAATGTAATGATCATTTGATGACATATTTCTTTTCCTCCTGTCATTGTTTTGTTTGTGGTATAAGTGATATTGTTCTTTAATCGAATGTTTCCACCCCTTTCCGACAAACTCTTGGGCTAATGAAAATATAATAGCCACCACAAATTTTATCTTTTCATTTCACCTTGTCTACTTTTCGCATTTTTTCTTTTAGTGTAATACATTCTCTCTTTATTTGCAATATATTTTGTCTTGCATTTTGCAATGCATATTTCAAGTGAGTCATGCAATACAATAAAACAGACTGGACTTCCAGTACTCTTTAAAATCAGAATACAGCCAGAAAAAAGCGCACTGAAATAAGCTGTCCCCAAAACAGCTTTTTCTTCATTTTTCGATTTCGCAGATTCGAAAAATTTATTTTTTGCCGAACCTTTTTTGAAACACCTTTGTTATGTTTTATGCTGCCCGTAGTTTCCACATAAGATCCGGAAGCATGCTCCGTTCTTATATTCTCCGGCAGCAGAATGGAGTTTGATATGGCATTTCAGTTAAAAGGCAACCGCAAGGAAACGGAAAACAAAACCATCCGTTTCCCCATTCACCTGATCGATCAGATCGAACAGGCAATTTCCGATTCTGACCAGGACATTACCTTTTCCAGTTTTGTGATTCAGGCGTGTGAGTATGCGCTGGATCACATGGACGCCCCGTCAGAAGAACACAATTAACTTTTATTTTTTTCAAAGCAGATTTTTATGGTTCGACGTGCATTTTCTGGCTGTTCTCTGCTTCTATTTTATCTTACCATGCTTCTTATTTTTTTCAGGACAAGATCCTGTCCTAACTCAATTCCACAACCTCATCATACAGACACACAAACACCTCTTCCACTTCCGCATCTTCATGAAAGTGTCCGAAATACCATTTCTGAAACTCTGTCTCATCCGCCACGCGCTGCAGGTACTGGCGGAGTTCCACCTCATCGTCAGACAGCTCTCCATACCCCATTGCCGCGGCCACATCTCTTGGGGCGGTGTGGGTCAGTATGTAGTCCACCCGGAAATCTTCTTTTTCCAGATTTTTCCATCCTTCTTCGTACTCTTCCCGTGACGGAATTTCCTCCGGGAACCACGAAATTCCCTCCGCGCGGGACATTTTGTCAATGCTGTAAGCCCCTCCGAAGGTAAAGAATTTCAGCCCGTCAATCGTAAAGATCTGGCCGCGCATCAGATGGATCATGTTGTCCTCAATGATATGCACCTTTCCGCCGTTCCACTGCTCCACGGCGTAGGAGTTCAGCTGTTCGAAGTTCTCATGATTTCCGTCGATAAACAGTGTCGTCACCGGCAGACTTCGGAAAACGGCTCTCGTATTCGCTTCGTATGCTGCAGAAAAGCCGCAGATGCCGACATCTCCGCAGATGATCAGATAGTCATCCCGGGTGTAGTCGTCTTCGTGCTCGTTAAAATAGCGTACAACTTTTCCAATATCAAAGGTGCCATGGGTATCGCCTGTAATGACAATGCTCATTCTCAGCGTCTCCTTTCGTGTTCTCTGTTTCTGTTCTCTAAAGTATCGCAAAACATCATCCGCAAATTCTGTCCGCTTTCTCTGCCGCTGCTATCGTTTCTTGCAGAGACACAGACTACGCCGCACTATTCCCGAAAATAAAACACTTCTCCCCGTGCCCGGAACGGCAGCCGATTTCCTCTCGGAAGCAGAAATGCATGCTCTCGTCTTACCTTCAGGTCATTCTCAATCTCCCCGTCCGTAATAATCAGAATCGGCCCGTCCTTTGGAAAATCGTTCGCCTGTTCCAGACAATCCACGCCCGGCTGCAGTATGGTTCCTCCTCGTCCCGTGACTTTTACCCGTCCGGCAATATCTTCCGGTGCCAGATATCCCGCATCCGTCGCTTTGGCATCACAGAAAATGATTCTCACGAACGGAACATCTTTCGCCGCGGCATAGCTGGCGATGGAGCCGAGTGCCATACCGATCTGTTTTGCACTCATGGAACCGGACGTGTCCACGACCACACCGAATGTCCGGCTCTCCAGATCCTGCTCGTAATACGCATATCCTGGCCTTGGAATATCCGGCGTGGCACCCTGCCGTCTGCTCGGCCGCGCATAGGTGCGGTGTTTTTCCAGCGGTGGAAACTGTACATCAAACCACTTCGCCAGCGCGGCATCCCAGGGAATGACCGGCATCGCAAGCGCCCTGATTTCCTGCACCAGCCCGGCCGGCAGGAAACCACGATTGTGCTCCTGATGGTAATCCAATCCCTCCCGCAGTGCGTTTTTCAGCAGTTCATCCAGGCTGACCCCGTTTTCTCTTCCAGTAAAATGCGGTCTGTTTCCGTTAAACATATCACCTCTGCCAAAGCCCCGGAAGGTGTTTCGTTTTTTGTACTTTCGGATCTCTTTCACGATCAGATCATAGATACTTTCTGCCGATTTGTTGTGAAGTGTTTCATCATACAACAGCCCATCCGGCGGCATTCTGCCGATCTCCATTTCGTGCAGCCAGTCGTTGATGACGTAGTCGCAGGCGATGTTCCACAGAAAGAAGTCACGCCCATTGCACCGTTTCTGGTGCTGCAGTCCGGCATGGAGATATTCATGCGCGAGAACAAAAATCCACTCTTCCTCCGAAAATCCGCACGACGGATTGGCATAAATGATTCCCTGCTCTGCGTCAACCGCGGCAATATGGATTTCATACCGATGGCACATTTCAATGTCCTCCACAATTTTAAATGCAGCCGCAAGACCTCCGAGCAGCGGATAATGGGACAGGAACCATTCTGCTGCTCTGGAAATGACGGTATTCTTTTTCGTTTTAAGATCGTATCCTCCCGCATCGCAGAGTGCAGATTTGATGGAATGAGTGACTGCATAGGAAAATTTTTCAGCATATGCATTTCTTTCTCCCTTTTTATAAACGATCGGCCGCTCTACCCCGATCATATCCTTTAATTTTTCAGAGTTTGTCCCACAGATCTGCGCACCATTATCCTGGTGCTTCAACAGATATTCATAAATTTTCTGCTCGCTGTTCAGTTTGATCGGATATGCTTCCGCCGGATCTGCGCAGATCGGCTCGCCGAGGCGGATGTCATAAAGGAATCTGGTAATGTAGATATCACAGGCTTTGTTCCAGAGTGCCGGGACAAATTCGCAGTCGGAAGGGATGCTCGCTTTGTCAAAGTGGCCGAACGCCAGGTGCAGAAGGTTGTGTGCCATCACATAGCACCATTGTTCCGGCGACAGGTTCGCCCGCATGTTGACGTAGATATTTCCATCTTTCATAACACAGGCCAGACTTCCTTTTGCATTCAGATGGGAGGGCTTTGCAGTGATGTACCCATCCAGTTGATGAAACAGTGTATTTTTTTCCAGCAAACCAAAGCCGGCCTCCACTCTGCGGTACCCGGCCGGCTTTTCTTCTTCGCGGTAATACCGGCTTCGAACGTATGGCATCCTTTTCTCCTTCCTTTTTTCATCCGACGAGCCGCGGCAGATCGCGGATGATTTCCATCATAAACCAGTCCGGCAGTGCCTCCGCTCCATCAGCTGCGACGGTCATCTGGGCGATTTCGAAATTGATGACTGCGAGTTCTTTGATCATGCCCTTGGCGCGGTACGCAAAGGAAAGCATGCCGCCGGAAATTCCCTGTTTGCTTTTCGGCAGTTCTGCAAGCAGTCTGGCGCGGAAGGACTGTGCGAGAAAATACAGCACATCCCGGTTTTCCGGCTTGTCCGGCCATTTTGCTTTCTGCGCGATAATGTCATCCAGGAGATGTGTGTTGCGCAGTGTTTTTGTGTAAGCAAGAAACATCCCCGCATGCTGTTCCAAGAGGCAGGCGTACGCCATCATTTTTAATGTTTCCTGCGAAATATTCTGCTCCCCGGCCCGGTATTCCTTCAACGCATCGCTCAGCATGTGCCAGGAACGCGGGGTGGAAAACGGTTCTTCGGTTTTCGGCGGTTCGGAAAAGAGGTGATCCGGCCGCTGGATGATATAGTCAATGACCCACGGATGGAGTCCTTCTGCCTGCGCCCACTTGATCCACTGTCCCACATCCGCTTTCAGCTGCACATGGAACATACGGTTTAAAAGGGCGGACGACATCGTTTTTACGATCGCGCTGTCCTCGGCACGGTTTCCTGCTCCGATCACAATGCTTCCCTCCGGAAGATGGTATTCTCCGATCCGCCGCTCATGGATCAGAGAATAGAAGGCTTTCTGCACTTCCTGCGTACAGGCGTTGAGTTCGTCCAGGAACAGGACATACGGCTCTTTTCTGGCGATCATCTTCGGCGGAAGGAATTCCGATGTCTCGCCCCGGATCTGCGGAATGCCGATAATGTCCTCCGGCGCGAGCTGGCTTCCAAGGAGCGACACACACGGCAGGCCGACTTCATCTGCGAATTTTTCCACTAACGCGGATTTTCCGATGCCGGGCGCACCCCAGATAAAAACCGGCCGCACCGGCGCAACCTGAAGCAATACTTCTAATAATTCATCCTGTGTTACACTGATTGGTAAATGCATCTGATGTACTCCCTTCTGTTTCGATCCTGTGTCTTTTCAAAGCGGATATTCGCAATCCACTTTACCACTTGCTTGATTTGACTAAATCACTTTTTCTGCCCTGCCGTGATCTTACTGTGCTGCATTACAACGTGTCTCACCATATTTCTCTGTATTTTCCAGTTTCACTGTCATATTCCAGCACCGGAATTTTTCCACTCCGCCAGGTGGTTCCGTCGAGATAATAATGACTCTGACCGTCATGCCAGATACCGTCATATATTCTGTTTCCACTGATTTTTGCCGTGGAAATGTGGCCCGCAATCACATCCTTATAGAATGCTCCGCGGCTTACCGTTCTTTTCCCCACCATCAGCTCCTCGCTGGTCACGCACAGCCAGTCTTTACCGCCCCATTCGGCAATTCCGGCGTGCACCAGAATCTGGCGTTCTGTTTCATAAAAGTAAGGAAAATGGCGCATCCAGGTGATCAGATCCCCCGCATCTTCGAACATCAGCCGTACTGCTTCTGCATTTCTGGAATCCTCTGAGAGGTGTGCTTCTTTTTCCAGAAACTCTTGAAAATGTTTTTCTTTCAGAAAGCTGTGCAGCGTTTCATAGTCTCCATCTGCATCCGATGCCAGCCATTCCCGGCTGCGATATTGCTCCACACTGCCGATATGCCGGTTGACATCCGCATATTCTTCCAGCCAGTCCAGCAGTGCTTTTTCATGGTTTCCCATCAGGGCAATGACTTTTTCCGAACCATATTTTTCCTGCAATGCCCTGACTTTTTCCAGCACCGCCCGGCCATCTGGCCCATAATCTATGTAATCGCCCAACAGAATCAGCTGGTTTTTCCCCGAAAGATCTGTTTTTTTCAGAGCTGCCTCGAATGCCTCCAGAAATCCGTGAATATCCGACATCATATATCGCTTCATTGCTTTTCCTCTGTTTGTTTATACGTAGAAAGTTTCCTTCGTTTCCAGGCAAAGGCATCCCAGTCTTCCATTCTCAAAGCCGCAGCCGCAGTCACACAGATAGACGTTTTCTTTTTTATTCTTCCAGATGGATCCATTTCCCATGTTCTGATGGCCGCAGACGGAAATATATCCATGCACTCCCTCATGAAGAAAAACCTTGTACCACAAATCCCCCATCAGATAATAGTTGTCCAGTTTCCATTTCCCCGGTTCTGCCGTACAGGCATGGGCAAGCAGATACGGCTGACCATCTACCTCGATTTCCACCTGTACCGGCCAGGAAAGGATGCGCTCTGCGAGCTGCTTTAAATCAACTTCCGTCAGGCGTTCCTGTAAAAGATGGAAGGAATTGTACGGATACGGCTGCAGGAGGGCGCGGTCTCTCTCATCCATCCCGTAATAGTGGAAAATGTAATTGGCAAGCCAATGATCGTGGTTGCCGCGGATCACAGTACATTTTTTCCCCAGCTTCAATACCTGAAAATACACGCCCGCCGGGTCTGGATGATCCATGCAGCGGTCAAACAAATCACCAAGCAGATACAGGTGGTCGTCCTCTTTGAGATCAATTTTTTCCAGCAATTTCATGAACCGCCAGCTGTCGTTATGTATATCGGTAATAATATAGTGCATCCAAAATCTCCTTTTCTTTCGCAGCTTTCGTGTCAGCTCCTGCAATCTTCAAAGCTTTTGTTATCCGCTCATTTTTCCCAAAACGGCTTTCCTGCTTGTGTTTTGGCATGTCCTGTTTCAAAAATCTTCCCGCTTGTTCTGCTGGTTCCGAATCCCGGTCTTCTGATACTGGCATCATGGAACGTCTAAAATCGTTCACCCATTGTTGTCCGAACTGTAAAACTCTTCCCCCGTTTCCAGACAGATTGCCGCCAGCCGCCCTCCCGGGAAGCATGCGCCGCAGTCGATCGCAATGTGGTGATATTTTTTATAAATATACCCGGGATTATCATTTTCCGGAATCGTCTGCGTCGGTGTATGTCCTGTTACCAGATTTGTATCCGCAAAGTATTCCTTCTGATAATCTGGTCTGGCCCATACAAGATCGTGCAGGGAATATTCCTCGATCCTCTTTTCCGGTGTGAATCCCCCCAGCCCTCCATGCACCAGCAGATACTGTTTTTCTCCCACTGTAAGCTCCTCATACAGACTGAAATCCTCCAGAAAATTCAGTACTTCCTCCCGCATCTCGGGATCCAGCGCCCGAAATTCCCGGATCGTAGCATCACCGCCGTTATACTTCCAGCGAACCAGATTGTCCAACAGTTCAGCATCCACTTCCTCGATGGCAAGATCTGTGATTTCCTGACAGAGAAACCGCAGACATTCCAGCGCCATCACCTCATGGTTCCCCACGATACAGAACGCATTCGGCATTTCCATCAGTTTCAATACCACCTTAATCGGATGCTCACCCCGGTCTAAAACATCACCCAGAACATAGAGCGTATCTGTATCTTTCAACTCAATTTCTTCCAGCAGCTCCATAAATTTCTCATACTCACCGTGAATATCAGAAATAACGTAAGTAGCCATAAACAGAATCCTCCCTTTTTCATCCATACGAATCTGCATACGTTCTCCATTACCAGCTTATCTTACCATACTTCCTGTTTTTTACCGGACAAACTCTTGTCCCTCCTTTTTTGCATAATGTACACTCTAGAGCGTGTCTGAAAAAGGCTTTTCGCAAGCTGCGAGTCCCAGTTTGTGGAAATGATTTTTCAGACACGCTCTAATACATCTTCTATTGAAATTTCCTTCATGCGAAATCCCTTTTTCTTGATACTATACCACATCTATTTTTTTCTTCATTGAACTACAAGTTTAATCCTCTTTTTCTTGCTGTTTTCTCGCATTCTATCAGCATTACGCGCTGTTTATACAGCGCCTTTTATTTCTGTACAATTTATTCTCTATATGCAAAAAAGGAACGTTCTATCCAAATCGTTCCTTTTTGTTTGTAGATTATTTTATTTTTCAAATTTCTCAATCACGCACGTATGCGTCTTCGTTTTCTTATCGCAAACGCGTATTTGCCGAGTGCACAGTAATGCCCGCGTCCCCCCTTCGTCATCCCACCGTCAGGCGCAAAAAATCTCCCGCCGCACAGAGCCTCTTGCCCTCCGAAACAGTGCCTGTCCGGGGACTTGTGCTCTGTGGGGCGGGAGGCCTTTTACACCGTCCGTCCCCTATTTACTTAATACCCCGTCGACCGCCGCTTTCCATCCGGCATATTTTTTCTCCCGGATTTCATCGTCCATCTTCGGTTCATACACACTTCGTTTCATATTTCCCGCGAGCTTCTCCAGATCATACACACCTGCCGAAATACCCGCCATATAAGCCGCTCCAATCCCGGAAAGCTCCTCCGCGTCCGGAATATTTACGCGTTTATTCGTAATATCACTCTGGAACTGCATCAGATATCCGTTTCGTGTCGGGCCGCCGTCTACACGGAGTTCCTCGATCCGCATGCCGGTATCCTGCTCCATCGCACGGACAAGGTCGGTGATCTGGTAGGCAATGCAATCGAGTGCCGCTTTTACCACCTCAGCTTTTCCTGTGGTGCGGGTAATTCCGCTGATCGATGCCGTTGCTTTCTCATCCCAGTACGGCGCGCCAAGCCCGGTAAATGCCGGAACCAGATACGTGCGGTCTGCCGGATTTGCCTCCCCTGCCAGTCCTTCCGTCTCTTTTGCCGAAGAAATCAGCTTCAGGTCATCCTTCAGCCAGGTAATCACAGCTCCGGTGTAGTTCAGATTGCCTTCCAGCACATAGTCCACCTTGCCGCCTCTTCCCCACGCAAGAGATGTCACAACGCCGTGACTGCTTTTAATCGGCTTGTCTCCAATGTTCATCATCAGCGAAGAACCCGTTCCGTACGTCGCCTTGATCATGCCCGGTTTTAAACAGCCCTGTCCGAACAGAGCCGCATGAGAGTCGCCTAATACACCACAGATCGGAACCGGCTCGGAAAACAATCCTTCCATCGTCGTGGCTCCATACACCGCATCGGAATTGCACACCCTGGCCAGCGCACAGACCGGAATCCCGAACATCTCACAGATCTTCTTATCCCATGCCAGTGTTTTCAAATTAAACAACTGCGTTCTCGACGCATTTGAAAAATCTGTTTTAAATGCATGATCCCCCGTCAGCTTGTAAACCAGCCAGCTGTCAATCGTACCCAGGCAGAGTTTCCCGTCTGCAGCACGTTTCTGTCTTTCTTCTCCGCCGTTTCGAAGCAGCCACGCCATCTTTGCAGCAGGAAAATAAGCCGAAAGCTGCAGACCCGTCGCCTCGCGGATCTTCTCTGCGTGCCCCTGCTCCGCAATCTCCTGCGCAATGCCGCTTGCGCGGCCGCACTGCCATACAATTGCCTCTTCCAGCGGTTCCCCGGTCGCCTTGTCCCAGATCGCCGTCGTCTCACGCTGATTGCTGATGCCGATTCCGGCGATTTCTTCCGGTGCAACACCGGACTCTGCCACCAGCGTTTTTACCGTCTGTACTGTATTCCGGTAAATCTCATTCAGATCATGGGACACCCATCCCTTTTCATTGACAATCTGCCGGTGCGGCAAGTCGGTACGGCGGAGTAAATGTCCCTCCTCGTCAAAGAGCAGCGCTTTCGTTCCCTGCGTGCTCTGGTCAATTCCGATGATATACCTTTTCTCCATTTTTCCAGCTCCATTCCTAAAATTTTATAAATATCCAGATCCCCATCTCGAATAACGCTGAATACACCCTGTTTTTCAACACACCATGCGTCATTTTCTATTGTCGCGGCATTCACCCTGCCCCTATAGGCAAGATCTTTGGCGATTACCACACATTCCAAAATCTTCCGCAGAACGATTTATTCCTGATTATTTCCGCAGAACGATTTATTCCTAATTATATAGAAAAAGTTCCTGCGTTCCCGGATTTTCTTCCGCCCGGGCACGCAGGAACATGGCATACGCAGACCTGCGGCAGTTTACAGTTCCCTGCGGGCTATCACATTCACCGCTGATTCCATTTCTGGTTAAGCCAGTAATTCTTTCGTTTTTTTTGCAATGCCCTCGGCATTCAGTCCATAATAGTCAAATACTTCTTTGGAAGTTCCCGTGATCACCGGCGCATCCGGCAGAGACATGTTGACTACCTTACGCGGGCACTCTGCGCCGACCACCTGGCTTACCATCGAACCAAGGCCGCCAAATGGAGCGTGCTCTTCGATCGAAATGACAACTTTTGCCTTCTTTGCAGCCTCTACTAGGCCCTCTTTGTCCAGCGGTTTCACACAGTACATATCGAGCAGTCCTGCGCTGATTCCCTCTTCTTTCAGCATAGCAGCTGCATCGAGCGCCGGGCGGACCATCTCACCGCAGGCTACCAGTAAAACATCGGTGCCTTCCGAGAGAGCCGTTGCCTTATCCATCTCAAACGGGGTATTTTCTTCGCTGTAAATATCCGCAACGGCATTTCTTCCCACTCGGATATAAGCCGGTTTTTCATCGGTAAGGAGCGCCTCAACCAGTTTTGCTGTCTGGAAACGGTCGCTTGGCAGATACACACGCATATTCGGAATGGCTGCCATTGCTGCGATATCCTGTGCAGAATGATGGCTCATGCCAAGCGCACCGTAGCTCACACCGCCGCTGATACCGATCAGCTTTACATTGGTGTTGGAGTATGCACAGTCAATCTTCGCCTGCTCATAGCTTCTTGTAGAAAGGAAGCACGCCGGAGATGCCGCAAATGCTTTCTTGCCGCATTTTGCAAGACCGGCAGAAACGCTGACCAGATCCTGCTCCGCAATACCCATCTCCACAAACTGCTCCGGATACGCATTTGCAAACGGTGTCAGGGAAGCACTTCCCCTAGAATCGCTGCAGAGCACCACGATATCTTTATCCGTTTCGGCATGTTTCATTAAAACCTCGCAAATGGCCTGTCTGTTTGGAATCTTATTCATGACAGTGCCTCCTTTCTCTCATCCAGATCCTTCATGATCTGTTCTACTTCCTCCGGTGTCGGCACTTTATGATGCCACTCCGCCTTATTTTCCATCACGGAAGAACCACAGCCCTTCGTTGTGTTTGCAATAATAACCGTCGGTTTTCCCTTGCAGTGTTTCGCCAGCTCAAACGCATGAACGAGCGCGTCCATATCGTTGCCCGGTACGGAAAGAACATTCCATCCGAACGCTGCCCATCTCTCCTCCTGGCTGTCCTGTTTCATGACATCCTCGGTATTTCCGGAGATCTGCAGACGGTTGCGGTCTACGATCGCACAGAGGTTGTCCAGCTTGTAGTTTCCTGCGGACATTGCGCCCTCCCAGACAGAGCCTTCTGCCAGCTCGCCGTCACCCATAACGGTGTAGACACGGTAATCTTTTTTATCCATTTTTCCTGCCAGCGCCATTCCCACGCAGACCGGAAGTCCGTGGCCGAGAGAACCGGAATTCATCTCGATGCCCGGCAGTTTATTGTTCGGATGGCCGATGTACGGACTGCCGAATTTGGAGAATTTTTCGATGACCTCTTCCATCGGGAAGAATCCCTTTGCCGCAAGTACTGCATAATATGCCTCAACGGAATGACCTTTACTCATTACAAAACGGTCGCGGTCCGGGTCGTCCATGTTCTTAGGGCTGATGTTCATCTCTTTAAAATACAGCGCTACAAGCACATCAATGACACTCATGTCACCGCCAATGTGGCCGCCCTTGCCGGAAACTACCATTTCCACTACTTTCTTCCGCAGATCATACGCCAGACAACTCAATTCCTTGTATTCACTCATGATTTTCATTCTCCTCTTAAATATGCTTTGACATCTTCCTCAATCGGATCATATAAATCCGGGGCAATGCCGATGTATTTGCATGCTTCATACAGAACCGGCACAACGTTCTCGTGGATACCGACACAGTGGTGGATGTACGGTCCTTCCACGATTTTTGCCTCCAGGCGTTTCAGGTTCTGTACCTCAACCCATACGTAGGTTCCCTTCGTATAAGGTCCCTCGACACCTTTTGCATTTCCAAGCAGCAGGGAGTACTCTCCGTTGTCTCCGTCGAAACGCGCCAGTGTCATTTCGCCTAATTTTGCCTGTGCCTCTACAGCTCCCGGATGACTGAATGCCAGAGGATAACCGATGGTCGGTTTTTCCTGTGCTACCGAGATTGGCCACGGTCCGCAGTGCTGCAGCAGCTCGCCGTTCTCGTTGTCCGGGTGGCGTACCGTCCAGTCTGCAAAGAAGCTTCTCTTATCGTTCAGGCCGGCAGCCTCTACCATCAGCGCCGTGATGGCTCCATGGATATCCGTCTCACAGACAACCGGGATTCCCTCTTCGTTCAAAAGGGAGTTTGCTGCGCACGGCATAATGCCGATCTCACCCTGCAGGGCATTCCAGCACTGGATGGCAATCGCATTGCAGGAATATTTTGCAGCCAGATTCTTCATGGCAACTTTCAGGGCCGCAACATTTTCCAGCTCTTCCGGTTTGATCTTTACGCACATATTGGTATTGCAGTAAGAAACGACGTTTGCTACCTCGGTTCCTTCTGCTTTTGCTTTTTTCATCTCTTCGGTCAGTTCCGGCAGCGGAATCGGAGAAAGCTGGATGTTGAATTTTTCCAGCAGCTCGCCCTCGTTGCACATGGTGGACCAGAAATCGAACGGACGCGGTCCGATCTGAAGGATTCTGGTGTGGCGGAAGGTATCTACCACATTACATACAGCAAGGAAATCCTTGATGCCGCGCTCAAATTCCGGATCGGTCAGACGGCAGTTCGTCATGTAGGTGAACGGAACACCAAAACGGCGCAGCACTTTTCCAGTTGCAAACAGGCCGCACTGGCTATCGCGGAGACGCACACCGTTCTCATCCGGTCTCTCATCGCGCGGTCCCCAGAGGAGTACCGGAAGCCCCATTTCCTTTGCCAGTCTTGCACAGACATATTCCGTTCCGAAGTTGCCGTGCGGGAAGAAAATTCCCTTTACGTTCTCACGGCGGAATTTCTCCTGGATTTTCTCACGGTCCGCCTCATCGTAAAACAGCCCCTCCGCATTGATGTCTGTGATATCAACAAATTCAACGCCGAGCTCTTTTAAACGCTCTCTCGTCAGGTTGGCATATTTTACCGCATCCGGAGCGCTGAAAATACTTCTTCTCGTAGGTGCAAATCCGATCTTAACTGATTTCATATTCATTTCCTCCATTTAATTTTCTTTAAACTTTGCTAAATTATATTTTGAATTTCTCTGTTCTTTATGGCTCTTATATTACTAAATTCTTTTGAATTTGTCAACATTAATTCAGTTTTATTAAATCTTTTTTAGTAATTTATACAAAAAAGAATGGCTGCTTTTATGCATTTCTTCATATTTCATTTTTTTACAGCTCAGAAGTTGACTTCTTTTTTAATTCATATTAAAATCAATGTATAAGTTTAATATTTTTCAAATAAATACTGAAATAAATTTCAACACCCCGCATGCGCAAAACGCCTGAAAGCACCGTGCGGGCTGATTTTATCGAACAGGAGCTGAACTCTTATGAATATTTCTGCGAAAGAACTGGCAAAGCTGATCAACGTATCGCCTGCCACGGTTTCTATGGTTTTCAATAACAAACCCGGCATCAGTGATGCCACAAGAGAGCTGGTTTTAAAAACTGCAGCCGAGTATGGCTATGCGCCGAAAAAAAATGAAGCCTCCGGCGCTTCCTCCCGCATTATTCAGCTGGTCAATTATAAGAAGCACGGAAAGGTTGCTGCCGACACGCCGTTTTTCTCCCAGCTGACCGAAGGAATCTCCACCGAATGCACCCGCCAGGGCTGTGCGCTTCATATCTCCTATTTTTATGAGACCATGGATATTGACAGCCAGCTCGATGCACTCCGCGCTGTGGACTGTGAGGGCATTCTTCTTCTTGCAACCGAAATGGCTCCGTCCGATTTCCGCAAGTTCCGCGATTTTTCTGTTCCGATCGTTGTCGTGGACTGCTATTACGATGAGCTCGATTACGACTGCGTTCTGATCAACAACATCCAGGGGGCGTTCAACGCCACGAATTATCTGATTCAGTGCGGACACAAAAACGTGGGCTACTTTCACTCGAGCCTCGACATCAGCAACTTCTCCGAACGCGCCGACGGCTACTACAAAGCGCTCCGTGCAAACGGTATCAGCACCTCACATCCATATGTCCACCCGGTTTCCCCGACCTCGGACGAAGGCTACCGCGACATGCTGCGCCTTCTCGAGTCGAAAGCGCCGATCGCGGATGCTTACTTTGCCGATAATGACATCATCGCTGCGGCTGCCATGCGTGCACTGCGTGAAAACGGCTACCGCATCCCGGAGGATGTCTCCATCATCGGCTTTGATGACGTTCCGATGTGCGATATGATGGTTCCGCCGCTTTCCACCATGAAGGTCAGAAAACGGGAGCTTGGAGCCACTGCCGTCCAGCGTCTGCTTGACCGCGTGGCCGATCCGAAACGCGAATGTCTGAAAATGTGCATGGCAACCAAGCTGGTGAAGCGCCAGAGTGTTTCCAGACGTTAAAGTTTTTTGGATGAGGCTGTCGTCCAGCGCGTGTCTGAAAAATCATTTCCGCAAGCTGCAAGCCCCACTTTGTGGGAGATTTTGCCCTCATTCGGTTGCCGTAGCGGGTTTAAGCCGCCCTCATTCGGACAAAATCTCCCACCACCTGGAACTCGCAGCTTGCGAAAAGCCATTTTCAGACATGCTCTGTACGGCAGCCTCACCTTTTTTATTTTGAAAGGAGTTTTTTTCATGCAATCTGCAAATGACCTGAAACAGCTTTTATTCAGTATCAATCACAAAAGCTATCCCGCCTATAAATCTACCCGCGGTGCCTATCAATTTCCGCGCTACACACTCTCCATCGACCACGTGCAGGGCGATCCGTTCGCCGCTCCGTCGCGGGTCAGCGTTCATGTCAGCGGCAAAACCGCTGCGTTTCCGGCTTTTCTCTACGACACATACGAAAAGCGCGTCGCCCTCCAGGATTACCTGCTGCGCCAGTTTGCGCGCGCCATCGCACCGTATTCCTTCCGCGCGAAGGGTTCCGGCAAAAGTGGTCTGCTGGGGATAAGCCGCTGCGGACAGGAAATTCTGGAGCGCACTGCCTGCGTTCTGAATCCTTCCGACGGCAGTCTTGTCGTCAACATGGAAATCGGCTTTCCAGCCAACGGCCGCACCATCGCCTCGCAGGAGCTGATCCGTATTCTTTTCGACTTTCTGCCCGGCTGCGTGGAAAAATCACTGTTCTACCGTGCTCTGGATCCAAAAGCATGTGCCAATGTCGCCTATCTCTGTGAGGATCAGCAGGCGATCCGTTCCGCATTAAAAGAAAAAGGGCTTACTGCCTTCATCGCCGACGGCTCCATTCTCCCGCGCGAGACCGGTGTTTCCGATCTGCCGATGAAGCACGCCGTTCCGTTTACCTCACCGGAATCCCTGCGCGTTACCCTCGATCTTCCAAACCGCGGACCTGTTTCCGGCATGGGAATTCCACTCGGTGTCACACTGATCGTAGGCGGAGGCTTCCACGGAAAATCTACCCTTCTGCAGGCTCTTGAGCGCGGCGTATACAACCACATCGCCGGGGACGGCCGTGAATATGTCATCACCGATGCAAGCGCCGGAAAGCTCCGCTCCGAGGACTCCAGAAGCATCAGCAACGTCGATATCTCCCTCTTCATCCACAATCTTCCCGGAAAGAGTGATACGACTTCATTCTCGACCGCCGATGCCAGCGGAAGCACCTCGCAGGCTGCCAACGTGATCGAGGGCATCGAATCCGGCACGAGCCTCTTTCTGATCGACGAGGACACGTCCGCCACCAACTTTATGGTGCGCGATGAGCTGATGCAGCGCGTCGTTGCCGACAGCGAGGAACCGATCACACCGTTTATCAGCCGCGTGCGGGATCTGTATGAGAAGCTCGGCATCTCGTCGATTCTCGTCGCCGGAAGCTCCGGTTCTTACTTCCACGTGGCAGACACTGTCATTCAGATGAAAGAATACGTTCCTTATGACATTACGGATCGCGCAAAAACCACAGCCGCGGAATTTCCGCCGTTTACTGCCTCCGTACGCCCTTTTTCCGTTCCAGCCTTCCATCGCTGCCCGCAGCCGGGCAAAGGCCTGACGGGAAGTGACCGCACGAAAGTCAAAGTGATGGGACGGGAATCCATCCTCATCAACAAATCTCTGACGGATCTGCGCGCCGTGGAACAGCTCACGGACAGTGAACAGCTGAACGGGCTGGCTGCGCTTCTTTTAGAAGCAGCGGAGCACAAGATGGACGGTAAGAAAACACTGGTGCAGGTAGTGGATCTGCTGGAAAAACAGATGGATGAAAAAGGCCTTGCTTCTCTTCTCGCTCCTGGAAGACCCAGCGACCTGGCACGGCCGAGACGGCAGGAAATCTTTGCATGTCTGAACCGGTGCAGGGAACTGCGGTTCTGAGAAAATTTTTAACAATTCAGAGCCATAAAAAATCTTCAGGCAAACCTTGTTCTTTTCAGAATCTATCGGTTTGGCTGAAGATCTTTTTTATCTTTTATTTTTCAATTATTTATTCCCCGCAGATCCGCAGAATCGCCTCCGCGAAGATCACAACGCATTCTTTCAGGCATTCGATTTCCACGAACTCGTCTGCTCCGTGCATACGGTTGTCGACTTCAAGGTCTGCGCATCCAAACGCAACACCGTTTTTCAGATGATGCACATACGTTCCGCCGCCGATCGCAAATGGTTTGCCTGGTTTTCCAGTGACATCCGTGTAGCACTGCAGCAGGGTCTGGACAAACGGGCTGTCGGCCGGGACGTGGTGTGGTGGGAACATGGCACTGCCTTCCATGGCGAAGCCGCCTTTTTTCATATTCTGCTCAGCCGTCTCGTACAGGTTTTCTCTCGTTGCACAGATCGGCGCACGGCAGTCGTAGGAACCGGTCAGGGTTTTTCCGTCGTAGTTCATCAGATCGAGGCTAAGCGTAAGCTCACCCGACTCCTCATCCGCCATGGCTACGCCGAGAGCTGCTCCTTTGGCATCGCCGTGCGGGTAAACCTGACCGAGAAAGATGATGTCATTTTTCAGTTCGCTCTCTTCCATTCCCGCGGATGCAAGAAGCTGCAGCAGTGCGGTCAGCGCATTGTTTCCCATTTCCGGTGTGGAGGCATGGGCGAAGGCTCCGCAGGCGGTGATCTTTATATTGCCGTTTTCCGCATCTTCCA
Source organism: Blautia sp. TF10-30 (assembly GCF_003481245.1). Taxonomy (NCBI): domain Bacteria; kingdom Bacillati; phylum Bacillota; class Clostridia; order Lachnospirales; family Lachnospiraceae; genus Blautia; species Blautia sp. TF10-30. The sequence continues at coordinate 52,205 of NZ_QUKM01000004.1, read as the reverse complement.
GAACGAAGGAAACGCCGGTCTTCTGCTCTGTCTCATCAACGCAGGCTTTCAGCGCCTCTTTTGTGATACCGGCAAGCTCTGCGTATGCTTTGCCCGGCACAACATTCAGTTTCGTTCCGGCCTGTAAGGATACGAGGCGCACGCCTGTCGTTCCGGCGTTGGATGCTTTTTCAAAATGGCCGCGCATGCCGCCCTTTTCAATGTTGATGACCGGGAACTCGGCGTCCGGAGAGAAGGTGCATGGCGCTTCTGTTTCTTTTTTATAATAGTATTCAAGATCGGAACTTCCGCATTCCTCATCGGAGCCGAGGACGAGGCGCACATTTTTCTTTAACGGAAAGCCAAGCTCTTTGACAGCGCGCATCGCGTAGATCGCTGCGATGGCCGGTCCTTTGTCGTCTGCGGTTCCGCGGCCGAACATTTTTCCGTCTTTGACAAGCGGGGTGAACGGATCCGTCTCCTGCCATCCTTCGCCAGCCGGTACAACATCGAGATGGGCCAGGATATCGAGGCCTTTTTCTTCTCCGTTGAAATCCGCTGCAATCGCATAGTTGTCGTAGTTGGTTACGGCAAATCCGTATTTTTCCAGGATACGGCTTCCCTGCGCCAGTGCCTCTGCCGCCGGTGCGCCAAACGGTTTGCCCGGCTCTGCCGCCTGTTTCTCGCTTGGAATCCGGATCAGGCTTTTCAGGTCTTCGATCATCTCCGATTCATGGTTTTCGATATATGTTTTTAACTCTTCTTTTCGCATCGCAAGTTTTCTCCTTTTTCTTTTCCGGCGCTCTTGCCGCTTTTCTCTATCATAACGCAGAAAGAGCAGAAAATCCACATTTTCTGCTCTTCCTTTCTAAACTTATAACACGGAATCTACCAGTAATTTGGTATACGGATGTTTCGGATGCCAGATCACTTCCTCCGGTGTTCCTTCTTCTACCATTTTTCCCTGCTTCATGACGAGAATCCGATCGCAGAAGGACTGTACCAGTGCCAGATTGTGACAGATAAATAAAATTGTCAGATGTTTTTCCTTCCGCAGCAGATCCAGAAGCTCCATGATCTGTTTCTGCACGGCGACATCCAGTGCAGACGTCGCCTCATCACAGATCAGAATCTGCGGCTCGATCGCCAGTGCTCTTGCAATCGCTGCACGCTGGCACTGACCGCCGCTTACCTCATGCGGATATCGTTTTGCAAACTCTTCCGGAAGACCGCACTGCTCCAGCAGCTGCCTTACCCTCTTCTCTGCTTCTTTCCGGGGAACTCCGGCATTTCTGAGACTTTCCCCGATCCCTTCCCCCAGCGTCCGGCGCGGGTCGAAAGAGCTGACCGGATCCTGAAAAACCATTTGAATTTTCCGGCAGACCTCTCGATTTTTTTTTCGTTTCGTATCTCCGATCTCTTGGCCGCACAGGGAAAGTACGCCGCCGTCCGGCTTTTCAAGACAGCACAAAAGTCTGGCCAGCGTACTTTTCCCGCTTCCGGATTCACCCACAATTCCAAGCGTCTGCCCCGGCATCATCTGAAAGGAAACATGATCTACCGCATAAAATTTTTCCTTTTTTCTGTCTTCAAACGTTTTGGTCAAATCGGAAACTTTCAAAATTGGTTCCATTTATTTCCTCCAAAGTCTGGGAACTGCCGCCAGCAGATTTTTGGTGTACTCCCGGCGCGGTTCCTTTAGCACCTGTTCTGCAGTACCATACTCTGCCACGCAGCCGTCTTTTAACACAAGCACGGTATCTGCCATGGCTGATACAACCCCGATATCATGTGTCACCAGAACGATTGCGGTTCCAAATACTTCCCGCAGATGGAGCATCTCCTCTGCCACCTGTTTCTGTACGGCCACATCCAATGCGCTTGTCGGTTCATCGGCCAGCAGAACCGGCGGCTCCATCAGCATGGCAAGGGCAATTCCCACTCTCTGCTTCATGCCTCCCGAAAGTTCAAACGGATAGCTTCTCCAGATTCTTTCCCCGTCTTCCAGGCCAATCTTTTCAAACAGCTGCAGTGCCTGCCTTTTCGCCTCTGCTTTCGTTATTTTTTTATGGACGGCCATGCTCTCCCGGATCTGCGCACCAATGGTACGTATGGGACTTAACGAAGCGCCCGCATCCTGGAAGATCATGCCGATTCCTGCTCCGCAGATGGTCCGCAGCTGTTTTTCCGGCAGATCCGGTATGTCCTGCCCGCGGAAAAAAATATCTCCCCGGGTTACCATTCCGTCCCTTCCAAGCAAACCCATTGCAGCCTTCAGCAAGGTACTTTTTCCGCTTCCGGATTCGCCCACAATGCCAAGAATTTCTCCCGGATGAAGTTCGAAACTGACGTCATGTACCACGGTGTTTCCCCGAAAAGCGATATCGACATGCGAATAAGACAGCAGTTCTTCCATTCTTTCTCCTTTTTGCTCTTCCCACATATTATTCTGCCGGTTTCAGGTCTGCAGCAATCTCATAGAAATCGCAGGGATGCGCCATCAGTCCGGTTACATCTGACCGTGAAATCATGCTCATTTTCAGATGTGAACAGAACACAAAAGCATGATCGTCCAGGATCGTCTGCTGCATCTGGACCGCCAGTTCTCCTCGTTTTTCTGTATCAAAGGTAACTGCCATTTCTTTTTCCAGCTCTTCCAGCCTGTCAGAATGGTAATGTCCGTTGTTGACCGCCGAACTGTCCAGACAGTGTGTCGTAAAGAAATACTCCGGATCTCCCGTCGGCGCCGTTACCATTGCACTTGCATAAACATCCCATGCCGTCGGATCTTTTCGCAGACTGTTATGATTTGCCGTGCTGTTGATGGACACATCGATTCCGATTTCTTTTAAGGTTGCCTGAGCCGATTCTGCAAGAAGCGGCAGTTCCTGACGGCTTGGATACGTCAGCCAGCGGATCGACAGTTTTTCTCCGTCTTTTTCCCGGATTCCATCTCCATCACGGTCCACCCATCCGGCATCCTCCAGCACTTTTTCGGCTCCCGCCGGATCATAGGATTCTGCCTGTACGGCGTCTCCTCCAAAAGAGAAATTATCCGGATACGCACCGACTGCCGCATAACCGTTTCCATCCAGAAGCGTCTCGACAAACCCTTCTTTGTCGATTCCCATTGCAATTGCTTTCCGCACTGCCTCATCCTGGATGATCGGGCTTTCAAAGTTCATATGGGCAAAGAACGCACGGCTTGTGGCACAGCTCGAAAATGTGTAATCATCATTCTCAAACAGCGGGTAGCTTGCATACGGCATTCCATAGGCGCCATCAATCTCTCCGGACTGAAGTGCCATGGTAAGTGTGTCGCCGTCCGAGATGGTGCGAACCGTAATCTGATCAAATCCCGGTTCCCCATCCCAGTAGGTTTCATTTTTTTTAAGCTCCAGTTTTTCCCCGGATGTAAGAGATACGACTTGATACGGTCCGGTTCCTGTTACGATGCCATCCTCTGTAATGCCCGCCTGCATATCAATGATACATCCATACGGGTCGGAAAGATAGTTCAAAAGCGTCGGTTTTGGAACCTGCGTTTTGATTGTGACCGTCTGACCTTCTGCCGTAATGGAGTCAATCATCAGATCTCCCCTGGCACGCTCATGAACCTCGATCAGATGTTCCAGACATTCTTTTACTGCTTCTCCATCCATTTTTCGTCCGCTGGAAAACGAAACATCGTCCCGCAGCGTGATGATCCAGGTCAGATCATCAGGATTTTCATATTCGGTTGCCAGCCATGGCTCAATTTCCATGGCATCGGAATAATGAAACAGCGTTTCCCCAATTCCATATCGGATACAGGCCCAGCCGGCATAGGTATTATGCGGATTGACATCGGCTTCCTCATTTTCCGGGTTAAAAGTGGTGTCACCAAATACAAATGTTTTTTCACTGTTCTCTTTCTGCGTACTGTCCGCACTTTTCTGACTTCCACATCCGGCAAGCAGACTGCCGCTTAAACAGACTGCCGCTAAAAATGATATCGTTTTTTTCCAGTTTTTCGTTTTCAAATTCCACTCTCCTTTTCTTTCTTACCCCCGTCCATTGTGGGGATCCAGATAATCGCGCATGGCATCACCAAGCAGATTAAAAATAACAACCGCTGTAAAAATAGCAAGTCCCGGGCCAATTACAACCCATGGATACGTCTGCAGCATACTTCTTCCGCCGCTCATCATATTTCCAAGCTCCGCCGTAGGTGGCTGTGCGCCAAGTCCCAGGAATGACAGTCCGGCAAGCTCCATCATCATCGTTCCGATATCGAGCATCGATGTTACCAGAATCGGTCCGGCAATATTCGGCAGGATATGGCGCCAGATCATCTGCGCCGCGGTACATCCGGCAAGCTGGCTGGCCGCCATATAGTTTGTATTTTTTACCGTCAGCGTCTGGCTTCTTGCAATTCGGGCATACTTCGGCCAGCTGATTAACGCCAGCGCCAGAACTGCATTACTGATTCCTCCATTTAAAAGAGCTGCGATTGCCATTGCAAAAACCAGGCCGGGAAACGCAAGACAAATATCGGAAATCCGCATAATAACGGTGTCTGCAATTCCGCCGAAATATCCGCAGATCAGCCCCAGGATACTTCCCGTCACGGTAACGACAACCACCAGAATCAGTGTAGAAGTAACACTGGTTTTTAAACCCACCAGAATTCTGGACAGCATATCCCGCCCGAACCGATCTGTTCCGGCAAGATGTCCCGCTCCCGGCGGCAGTAACGCAGCCCCTGTATCCTGCGCATTGGGATCATAGGGACAGATCTGCTCTGCAAAAACAACCGTCAGCAAAAGCAGTGCCGTCAGAAACAGAAAAAAACACAAACGTTTTTTGGTCCGGTCCGGCTGAATTTTCTGTCTGCGCACGGTAATGGTTTTTTCTTTTTTCATCCTTCCATTCCTCCCAGGCGAATTCTCGGATCCAGAAAACGATACGCCAAATCCGTAAGCAGATTAACCCCGACATAAATAATCGCCATCCACATCACATATGCCTGGATCATCGGATAATCGCGCATACTGATGGCATCCACCGCAAGTTTTCCAACTCCGTCCCACAGAAAAATCGATTCTACAATCGCGGTTCCGCCAAGAAGGCTTCCGATGGACAGCGTAAGCAGTGTAAGAATCGTCACAAGAGAAGCGCGGAGCACGCTCTTTACCAGCGTGGTCGAAAAGGGAATGCCTCTCGCTTTTGCTCCGCTTACATAAGGCTTCCCCAGCTCATCCAGAACGGTTGCCCTTACCTGCCGCAGATACTTGGCAGACATGGCAATCGCAAGGGTCAGTGCAGGCAGTGCCACGCTTTGCAGACTGACTCCGTCCGAAATAACCGGAAACCACTTCAGGCGAATCGCAAAGAACAGCATCAAAAGCAGTGCCACGAAAAAATTGGGCATGCTGTTTCCCATAAAGCTGCAGAACCGAATCAGGTAGTCGATCATCCGATTCTGTTTTACCGCCGCAAGCACGCCAAGCGGGATGGAAATGACAATCGTCAGTCCAATCGAAACGACGGTCAGAAGCAGGGTCGCCGGAAGTTTTGCCAGAAAGGTATCAAAAATATCTTCTCCTGAGATATAGCTTACGCCCATGTCCCCATGCAGCAGATTTTTCAGCCATACAACGTACTGCACCAGAAACGGCTTGTCCAGTCCAAGCTCCTTTTGTGCCTGTTCGATCACATCCTGTGACATAACCATGCCGGTATTTTCCATCTTCTGAAGTACCGCATCGCTTCCTGCCAGCCGCATCATTCCAAAAGACAAAAAGGTAATCACAAAGAGAATCGGTATCAGCTGAAGAAGCCTTTTCATCACATAGTTACGCATCTTTTTTTACTCCTTCAACCAGGAACATCGGGGTGGAAGCATTGTTGATCCGTTCTTCTTTTGTCCAGACCGCTTTCCAGATTTCGGGATCGGCTTTGGCTTCCATGCCCGCCACCCGCAATACGGTAAGATCCCATTCCGGTCTCTGTTTTTCTGACAGCGGTGTCTGCCGTGCAATTGCCTCCATTGCTGCCACATCGGTTCTTCCGGTCCAGTAATGAATATTTTCTTCCTCAAAGTTTTGAAACTGTTTCATATCCTTTTCCTCCGCAAATCATTTCTTTCCGGTATGAAAACCTTCATTTTTTTACTGCACAGATCGAAAACATCGGCGCAGGATTGTAAAATTCATCTTTTTCCAGATAAATCCGTTTTCCAAGATCCGGATCAATGTGAATTTCCCCTCTGGTATTCTCACACAGCACGGCCACATCATATGCCGGCCGGTTTTTCCGGCTGATCGGAAGCTGTGCTTTGATCCATTCGCACTCTTCAAGCATTTCATTTCCCACTTTAAAATGGGCGTGCTGTTCCGGCAGATCTTTCGTGTCAGAAGCATCGTCTTTTCCGTAATTGGCATCGAAGTTCAGCAGGATACCGCCCGTTTTCAGCACACGCATCCATTCGCTGTAGGCATGCTCCGCATTCGGCAGGGTCCATGTCAGATTTCGGGAAATGACAACATCAAACGTTTCATCCGCAAATATCGGTTTTTCCGCGTCCATAACCTGGAACCGGCAGTCGGCGTTTTCCTCCTCGGCAAGCTGGATGGCATTCTCAACCATCTCCGGTGTCAGGTCGATGCCGAAGACCTCATGGCCCGCTTTTGCCAGCAGAATTGAGAAAAATCCGGCTCCGCAGCCGACATCAAGGATTTTTAACCGTCTCTTTTCCGGAATCTGTTTTTCGATCTCTTTCATCCAGCGCTTCGCAATCGGGTTGGCCAGCTCCGCGCGTCTCTGCTCCAAAAAGCTCTCACTCCGCTTTTCCCAGTAATGGACAATCTGTTCTTTGCGGTCGTCATATTCCGGCTCGCGCACGATCCGTCCGTAGGCAACAACAGATCCTCCCTCGATTACCTGCAGGCTGCCCGTCTGGTACAGCACAACACCGGTGTATTCGGCGCGGCATGTCTCCCGGAGTTTTCCATTATAATCACGGATGGTTCCAAGCAGTGCACCCTCCGCAACCATGTCTCCCGGTTTCGCCGCCGGATACCACAGGCCGCTTTCCGAAGCCGCCTGATAGCGGACATCCGTCACTTCCATCGGCACGTAGTTCCGCACATCGCGGCGGATCTGATACATCCCGAGGCTGCTTAGGATATTGCGCACATCGCGCTTGTCCGAATTGACTTCCTCGGATGTCCATGCGCCCATGCCGCCGCGCTCCAGGAGAATACTTGCAATTCCTCTGGATGCCGCATAGTTGTAAGCTCCGCCCGATGATACCATGGAGCGCACCATGTACGGTACATCCACCTGCTCCGCCATTTTCCGCGAAGTCTCCATCACTTCCTGCGCCGCTTTTCCGGCGTAATAGACGTACGGCGTCAGATCCTCAAAATCGTCGCCGCTGTGGAGGTCGATATAGTAATCTACTTTCGGGAAAACTTCCTTTGTCATCGCCCACGCCAGCCGCTCCATCTCGGTTCCATTTGGATTGCCCGGAAATACACGGTTCAGGTTTTTGCCATCGGAAAGTCCGAGACTGCCCGCACGGTTTTCAAAAGCAGGACGGTTTAAGACCTTTAAAATCACGATCGTTCCAACCGTTTTTTCCGGCTGAAGCTCCGCTCCCAGTTCCACACACGCCTGAATGCCGACGTATTCCCCGGAATGAACGCCGCCGGTGATCAGCATTGTTTTTCCCGGAAGTTTTCCACAGATAATCGTTCCCGGAAGCACGATATCCCCATTCGCAAAGGAGATATCCCCCTGATATTTTTCGCCGCGGCGGACGGTCACATCACCAAGCTGGAAGGACTGCTCTGCGCTTTTTTCCGCGCGCACCAGAAACATCGGTGTCGATGCATAGTTCAGTCTCTCTTCCTCGCTCCAGACGCGCTTCCAGATTTCGGAATCGGTCTGGATGGAACAGACGCCGAGGGATTCGAGCACCTTCGTATCCCACGCCGGCCGTTCCATCGCAGAGAGCGGCACCTGGCGCGCAATGTTTTCCATGCGGTCAATGTCCGTGCACAGATAATGGTCGTCGAGCTGCTGCTCTTCCACTTTCTTCCGGTCTGCCTCGTACGCTTCTTTTTTCTCCTCGTCATAGAGATAACCGTACCAGTCCGCATCAAAATTGAGCAACACGCCGCCCGGTTTCAGGACACGCATCCATTCTTGGTATGCCTGCTCCGGCTTTTCCAGATTCCAGGTCAGATTTCTGGAAATGACAACATCAAAGGTCTCATCCACAAACTCCAGATTCTGTGCATCCATCCGCTGCAGCGTCACGCGCTCCAGACCGTATTTCGTATATTTTCCCAGATTCTCTTTCGCCTTTTCCAGCATCTCCTCCGTGTAGTCAACAGCCGCCACCGTATAACCTGCCTCCGACAAAATCATCGGGAAGAATCCCGGGCCGGTTCCGATATCGAGAATCTTCATCTCTTCTTTCTTTTTCTCTGGAAACTGCTCCTCTAATACATGCAGCCACGCTTCTCTCTGGCTTCCCGCCAGTTCTTTTTCATTGACCTCAGAATACCCCTCCGCACGGGTTCCCCAGTAGGAGGCAATTTCCTGTAATAATTCCTGTTCCATATCTTCCGCTTCTTTCTTCTTTTTCTTAACTTTCCCGGCGCGGTCGTTCTCCAACCGCTCAAATATCCCTTTACTCTACCAAAAATCGGCCTTTTTCACAAGCCCCCACGGGGGATATTCTTAACGCCGGCGCAGGGTATTCAGGTGATCGGCGGCGCGGATCTGATTATCTGCGGACGTCAGACAACCGACGGCGATACCGCGCAGGTCGGCCCTTTGATTGCGAAACATCTGACGATCCCGCATGCCGCCTGGGTCGCAGAGGTTACCGATGTCACGGATCATTCCATCACCGTCCGTCAGGATCTTGTGAGTGTTTCCCAGGTTTCCGAACTCCCTTATCCGTGCCTGATTACCATCGAGTTTCTCGAGCGCGAGCTGATCGACATTCTGTTTCCGGATATTTTTAAAGGAGAACCGTCATTCACTCGGTTCTCCTTTATATTGCCAGAATACCATCAGCTTTCTTGTCGCCGTATCCTCGCTGTATGTATATTTTACGGACCCGAGTCCGTAATAGCTGCAAAGATAGCCGGAAGCCTTATCGAGAAGCTCCGGTCGGGCTTCCATGACCTGTGCCATCAGATCATCGGTGGCAAATTTAAATTCGGAATACTCTTTTGTCTCTTCAATATCCGTCTCCATTTCCCACAGAATCTGCGTCGCATCAAATGTATCCATGTACCGGCCGATCTGGCGGTAATACTCGAGGTCATCTGCATTGCACGCCGGGAGCGGCAGATTCGCATCCGCCTGATGCGTGTCCGAAAATTCCGCATCGGAAACGCAGAGAAAATCGTAGTAGATCAGGTCGTCCGGCAGATTGTACTCGCCGCTCTCGCCCTCTGCGAATACCGGATCGCCCCAGGTTACATCGACGTTGTAATAATTGTCTCCGCACTTTACGATATTCCAGCCGTGCGCCTCGCCGGTGTCTGTCGTTCCCGTCACATAAATGACCGGGATGTCCAGGCGGTTCATCAGATACTGGAACGTTCTGGCATAGCCTGCGCAGACCGTCTGTCCGTTCACAAGTCCGCTGTAGAGTGTCTGATTCTCCGGCGCATCTTTCACATAATCAATCTGCCGGATACATTTTTCAAAGACAGCCTTGATCTTCCCATAGTCATCCATCGAACGGTCGATATCACTTAAGAAATCATTTCCCGCCCCTTCGACCTGGGTCTGGCGGCCTGTGATCTCCTCCGCAGGAATCGTGTATTCCGGAACTACCTCGCAGTAGTTCTTCGGCTCGCCGTATCCCGTGACATGTGATGCTCCGTTGATCCAGCAGTACTCCGGGTAATCCATATAGACCCATCCGTAAACCTCCGCCGTCACATCGGGATCGCCGCCTTTTGTGATGATGGTTTCCTGGTGTTCCGCGATTCCCTGCACCAGTTCGCGGTAAATCATCTGTCTGTTTTCATCGAGCTGGCTGTAATAATACCGCTTCGCCAGCTCCTCCTCATCTGTATTTTCCGCCTGAAACTGTGTTGCGCCATTCTCTGACAGACCATTGTTTTCGTCTGCCGTCTGTGAAGCAGTGCTGCTGTCCGCTCCGCTTCCGTTCTGCGCGGGATCGCTCTCATCAAATTCTCCGAATACCAGATAAGCCGCCAGCAGGGCAAGCATAAGCGGAAGCAGCGCCCGCAGCGGTCTCTTCCGTCTTCGTCTGTGTCTTCTCTTTGCCATTCTTCTTTTCTCCCAGATACGTTAAAACGCCGTCACACAGTGCATCCGCCACCTTTTTCTGGTACTCCTTTGTGTTCAGGAGCGCTTCCTCCTCCGGATTTGAGAGGAATCCGCACTCGCAGATCACCAGCACTGCGTCTGTCTTCTTCAGCATGTAATACGTTTTGTTTCCCTTGGCTTTCCTGTGATTCGCCGGATCGAGCCCCGCGACCAGTGCAGCCTGCATGCAGAGCGCCAGTTTTTCGCCTTCTTTTGAATCCGTATAATAAAACACCTGCGCCCCTTTGACCGCCGCATCCGGGTAGCTGTTCTGGTGAATGCTGATCACACAGTCCGGCTTTTTTTTATGAATCAGCTGCACGCGCCGCTGCAGATCCTGCACTTTCGCATTCACGGCTCCCGGATCGGAGAGATCATCCTCCCCTTCCCGCGTCATCACCACAAGGATTCCCTGCTTTTCCAGCTTCTTTTTCAGCAGACGGGCAATCGCAAGGTTGATGTCCTTTTCTTTGACACCGTTTGCCCCGATTTTGCCGGGATCGTCGCCGCCGTGGCCGCTGTCCAGCACCACTACTTTTGTGGCTGCCTTCTGTGCTGCCACCAGCCGTGCGCCCTCGCGGGACAGAACATACGCCGCCGAAAGCAGAATCACCGCCATCAGCCATTCCAGTTTTTTCCCTTTTTCCAAATAAAAAGCCCCCTGCTGCAAATTTCCTTTCTTGGTCATTTTATGCAGCAGCGGGGCAGGTTACAACTCTTATTGCTTCCGGTTACTCTTCCTCATCTTCTTCATCATGCGCGCGATTCGGGATTTCATCCTCTTCTTCGTCGTTGTCATCATCGAGATAATCCGGCTCATTTTCGAAATCGATGACTGCGGAATTTTCGACGATTTCGTCTTCTTCCTCTGCTTCTTCTGCGGTATCTTCACGGTCTGGCTCTGCGGCTGTTTCTTTTGCCTCTCCGGGAAAGATACTTTTTACCGGATCTTTCATGAAGGTTTCCACTTCCGACGCAGAACGTTTCATCTCCTCACGCATTTTTTCGATGCCGGCAAAAGTCTCCTCAAAAATTCTGCGGTTCTTCTCGAGTACACTTGTCATGGTTTCCATCTCGGCGTAAATCTTCTGGTATCTGGTGTTGGCTTTCTGCAGTTCCGCGTCCATATGGCTCTGGATTTCTTCTGCTTCGGCCTGCAGTTTTTCTTCATAAACAGCAGCCAGTTCCTCGCCCTTCTGACGTGCGCTCTCTACCATGTATTCGCACTGTTCCTTCGTCTCGCGGCGCTGCTTTGCACAGGATTCCTTTGTCTCCTCCCTCTGTTTCCGGCAGGACTCGTTTGTCTCCTCTTTCTTTTTGCAGCACGCCTCATCCGTTTCCTCCGTTTTCTCGCGGCAGGACTCGTCCGTTTCTTCGGTTTTCCGGCGGCAGGCTTCCTCGGTCTCTTCTTTTAGCTTTCTGCAGCTCTCCTCTGTTTCCTGTGTCAGTTTTTTCGCTTTCACCTGTGCCTCAAACACAAGGCCGCTGATGCTGTCATAATTGTCGATATAGCTCTGGTATTTCTCATGAATATTTTTTTCGAGCTCCTCGATTTTATCCTCACGCTCGCGGATCTTGCGGTTCAGCTTCTCGATTTCCTGCTCTTTTTCCTCGATCTTCGCTTCCAGTTTCTTCTGAGCGGCATACGCCTGATCTTTTAGGTTCTGCACTTTCGTCATGACATCGTCCTTATCGAAACCGCCCATCAGCGTTGTTTTAAATAATTCTTCGCGATTGTTTTCTGACATGTATACTCCTCCTTCGTGCCCGGGCTTTTATCATTCCCCTTATCCTTCCCGGACTCCTCGTCAACTGTTTGTTTCAATATATTCTGAAATCAGACTCCAGACGTCTGCGCACTCGAATCCGAGCTTCCACTCTGCCACTCCGGCGAGATCAGCGCTTTGGATCACTTTCAGTTTTTCCTCCATGGACTGCTCATCCTCCATCCAGATCGTGTATCTGGCATCGGAAGTTTCTACCGTTGCCACATTCTGGCCAAGGGATGCATCCCAGGTTTCTGTCATCTGATTCTCTTTGGCATAGTTTTTGGCGCCATCCATGCCCAGCACCTCGCTGGTAATGGCGCTCTGTCCGAACTTTTCCGTCCAGACACGGGTATAAAACGGGATTCCGCAGATCACCTGATCGGCAGGCATCACCCGCGTCATCTCCTCCACGGCCTGCTGTACGAACGGGAGGGATGAAACAGAGCCTGCCTCCTCGCTTCCCGCGAAATGCTCGTCATAGGCCATGACAATCATATAGTCCACAAATCTTGCCTGCTCGCCGCGCTGATAATACATCGTGTAAGCCTGCGGTACCGGCGTATCGACCGACACCACAAGATTCTGTGCATGCGCCGCGCTCGTCAGTTCCCGCAGAAACTGCAGGTAATGCGGGATTCCGGCCTCTTTCAGATTCTCGAAATCCACGTTGATGCCGTCCATGCCGCACGATGCTGCCTCGGCGAGCAGCTGCTCAATGATTCTACTGCGCACGGATGCGTAGGCAAGATCGGTTGTTTCGTCAAATGCTTCATTAAAGTTATCAATCAATCCCCAGACTTCCCGTCCCGCTTCATGCGCCAGTTTCACGTAATCGGCGCTCGCAAGGCTGGAAATCGTACCGGTTTCGTCTGTCACGGAAAACCAGGTCGGTGAAATCACGTTCACGCCGGTCATTTCTGCTGTCATCTCTGCCATCGCGTCGTTCGACTCGGTCGATGTGCTCTGATGCCAGACCAGATTGATTTTGTGATCCCGTGTAATTCTTTCATAGGAATCTTTCTTTGCCGTCCGCGCTTCGATGTCCTCCGGCTCGGAGATATCCTCTGTCTGGATGTAGCCGGTATAGCCGTCCGCCGTCATGACTTTGCACCAGTTGTCCAGATTTTCCAGATACAGCAGGGTGTCACCCTTCTGTACATCCGCAAGAATCAGACTCTTGATGCCGCCTTTCTGGCGCACCTGCGCGGTGTCTGACTGTACCGTCGCCTGTTCCACGCCGTCCCATTCATTCCGGATTACAACACGGTTGGGATCGCTGTAATATGCATAGTCGAGATCTGTGTATTCTTTTACGACATCCAGCGAAATGTAAACCTTTCCGTCGCTCTCCTGCTGTACGGCAGGCTGTCCGCCCGGTGTTTTGGCAACGGCCGCATCGCCCGGAAGCAGTGTCTGCACGCCGCCGCTCGTTGTAAGCAGGATTCCTTTTGTTTCTTCATCCCAGTAGAAGCAGCTGTTCAGCTGGGATTCTACATATGTGTATGCCGCATACGGCTCTCCTCCGATAAGGACGGCCTGCTCTTCCAGAAGTTCTCCGTTCTGGATCAGCGCAACGCTGTTTTCGTCTGTCAGGTTAAAATATTCGTTCCCGGCCATGTATTCGGTTCCGGGTTTATATCGGTTTATCAAAAATGAAACAACGCCTGCTGCACCGACTAGCACGATCAGAATCAGTACGACCAGTACCGGCGCTGCTTTTTTCTTCTGTTGCTCCTTCATGTGTTCTTTTCCCCTTTTCTTCGCTCTGAAGATCTCCCCACTTGCGCCCATTATAACAAAAAAAATACCCAATAGCAACCGTTATGCGCAAGGGAACCGCATGCGAGTCAGAAAGTATCGTTACAGTTCACTGGTTCCCAGCGAACTGTAACATTCGCAGCCCTCATTTAAAGTTTTGCTTCGCAAAAGGAGGGCTGCTCACACCTGAATCATGTTCTTACGCAGCGAAACAGCAGGTGTTTCACTGCTGATTGAACAGTAACGAAAGTATCGTTGCTTTTTGCTATTGGGTATTTTTCAAAAAATCTGTTTAAAAAGTTTTGTCGATTGTTTGTTTCATGGCTTATTTGCAGTTGTGACGTACAAAAAAGAAAGCCCCATAGATCCGTATGAAATACTTTTGTTTTTAGTTTCAATGATCATGTTTCACGGGGACGCCTTCTTATCCGATCCGTTTTTTCTGTGCCTGCTTCTGGCCGGAGTATGCACCCTCCGGGCAGAAGCAAAGGTTTCCCCAACTCCTATTATACTTCAAGCCGGGGGAATTACAAATAAAGTTTGTCCCTTCATTTCTGAAAAAATTATGCGAAATGTAAAAAAAATCTTAAGTTCTTTACTTCTTTCCGTGATGTGTTATACTATATTGTAAGCAGCCCTATTTATATAAGTAAAGAGTAATTAAGGACGTGAGAGTTATGAAAATAGAAAAAATCAATGATAACAAGATCCGCTGCACACTGACCAGCGCCGATCTTGCCGAAAGAAATTTAAAGCTCAGCGAACTGGCTTACGGCACGGAAAAGGCCCGCAGCCTGTTTCAGGATATGATGCTTGAAGCCAACCAGCAGTTCGGCTTCAATGTGGATAATGCCCCGCTCATGGTCGAGGCCGTTCCGGTGGCTCCGGACAGCATTGTCCTCATTATCACCAGAGTCGAGGATCCACAGGAGCTCGACACCCGCTTCGCCAAATTTGCTCCATCCGGCGACGATACGGACGGACCGGAACCGGTACAGTATTCCGGCGCGGACGACATCATCGACCTGTTCCACAAGCTCTGCGATGTGAAGAACAAGGCACAGGAAATCGCAAAGAAAGCGGCACAGAAGGAAAACGAAAAAGAGCCTGCAGCATCCGAGGAAAAGAATGTGGATCTGGTACGCACCTTCCACTTCTCAACCCTCGACGATGTCATCAGCTCCGCAAAAGCGCTGAACCAGTATTTTACCGGCAGCAATTCCCTCTATAAGAACAGGGCAGATGCCAACTATCAGCTCGTTCTGCACCAGTCCGGCTGCAAACCGGAGGAATTCAACAAGGTCTGCAACATTCTTTCTGAGTACGGCAGACAGGAATCCTTCTCCCTGGCCGCTGAAGCATTTCTGCTGGAACATGGAAATGCAATGGTAAAAGAGAATGCTCTGCAGGAGCTGGCTTCTCTGTAAGTTTTGAAACGTATGTATAAAAAAAGGAAGTCCGCGAAGGACTTCCTTTTTTGTACGTTCCGTACAAATTACTCTTCTGTGATAGCCTCGGTTGGACATACGCTTGCGCATGTTCCGCACTCAACGCATACATCCGGGTTGATTTCGTAATGGGAATCTCCCTCAGCGATAGCCTCTACTGGACATTCTCCAGCGCAGGTTCCGCAGCTTACACATTCGTCTGTGATTACATATGCCATGATCTTATCCTCCTTGTAGATTTTTTGGCCCTTTCGGTACTATCCACATTGTAAACGATTGCCCCCTGAAATACAAGTACAAAATTATAAACATTCTATAATCTTATGAATTTGTTCTTGCATTCCCCCCGGGGGTACGCTATAATCAAAATAGCCGTCAAACTCGGAACGACGGGTATATACACATTTAAAGGAGGAACTTTAAGATGGCAAAGATCTCGAAAGACATGACAATCGGCGAGTTAATCGCAATGGATACAAATATCATCGGAATCCTGATGGGAGCCGGTATGCACTGCATCGGCTGCCCTTCTGCACAGGGTGAGTCCCTGGAAGAAGCAGCTATGGTTCACGGCCTGGACGCTCAGGTTCTGGAAGACCAGATCAACGATTATCTGGCTGCAAAATAAGTCGGATTTCCGCGTGGATCCAAAAAGAACGCCTCTCGCAGGCGTTCTTTTTTTTCTGTCCGATTTACCCATTGTTCCGATGGCCCCGTTTTGCTTTCGTCCGTTTTCCTTTCTGCTCCAGCGTCGCCGCTGCTTCTCTCCGGCTCTGCTGGTGGCGGCGGATCGCCTCATCCACACGGCGGCTCCGCTCTTCCTGGCGCCGCTTCTGTATCATCTGATCGAGCAGACGGCCGAGCACGCGGTAAAACTCCGTCTGACGCTCCTCCTCTTCCTGCCGCATCACAGTGTCCGCCAGCTGTTCTGCTTCCCGCTCGGGCAGAAGATCGACAACCACCTCCGGCACTTCGTCCGCTTTTCCCGGTATTGCCGGATCCGGCTTCTCCTTCGCCGTCTCTGCCGCTTCCGCCGGAAACGCTTTGATCTCTGCCGTTGCCTGCACCAGCTTCGGCATCAGCTCGCGGATCGCTTTCAGGTGAAGCCCCTTTTTCTTCAGTTCCCGGATTCCCAGAAAAATCTGAATGTCCTGCGCAGTATAGCAGCGGTGTCCCAGCGAATTGCGGTGGATTTCCATGCCGAGCTCGTCCTCCCAGTACCGGAGCACATGCGCTTTCTCCCCGGTCAGCTTCTCCGCCTCCGTGACCAGATACGTTCTATTTTCCATACGGCAGCCACTCCCTTCTTCCCTTTATTATAAGAGCGTCCCCACCCCGCCGCAAGAAAATCTCATCGTAATATTCCGACAATTTTATACAATTATACACAAAAAACGTGCCGCAGGACTTTCCCACGACACGTTCTGATACATAAAATATTTTCTTTTATCTCTCTGCATTCGCAAATTTCGTATAATCCGGCAGCCAGACCAGATTGACGGTTCCGATCGGGCCGTTTCGCTGTTTGGCGATGATGATTTCCGCGATTCCCTTATTCTCGGAATCCTTATTATAGTAATCATCTCGATAGATAAACATAACAACGTCGGCATCCTGCTCGATCGCTCCTGACTCACGCAGGTCGGAAAGCATCGGACGGTGGTCGGTACGCTGCTCAACAGCCCGGGAAAGCTGGGACAGTGCAACAACCGGCACATTCAGCTCTCTCGCGAGTGCTTTTAAGGAACGGCTGATATCCGAAATCTCCTGCTGACGCGATTCCGAAGAGCTCTTTCCGCTTCCCGACATCAGCTGCAGGTAGTCAATGATGATGATATCAAGACCGTACTCCAGCTTGTATTTGCGGCATTTCGACCGCATCTCTCCGATCGAGATACCAGGTGTATCGTCGATCATCAGTCGGGATTCACCGATCATGCCGGCGCTCTCGATCAGCTTGCTCCATTCGTCGTCTTTCAGGTTTCCGGTTCTCAGATGCTGGGAATCTACTTTCGACTCCATCGAGAGCAGACGGTTCATCAGCTGCTCCCGCGACATCTCGAGACTGAAAATCGCAACGGCTTTGTCTTTCTTAAACGCCATATACTGCGCAATATTGAGGACAAACGCCGTTTTACCCATAGACGGACGTGCCGCAATCAGGATAAAGTCAGAGTTCTGCAGACCCGATGTCTTGTAGTCCAGATCCGTGAATCCGGTCGGAATACCCGTGACATTTCCCTTCGTCTTCGATGCACGCTCGATGTTCTCCAGCGTATTGATGACAACCTGGCGGATCGGCATGAAGTCTCCGGAATTCCGCTGACCCAATAACTGGAACATCTTCTTTTCCGTCTCCTCCATGATGACTTCCACCGGCTCTTTGTTCAGATAGCAGTCATTCTCTATCTCTTCTGTCAGCTTAATGAGACGGCGCAGCACCGCTTTCTCGCTGACGATGTTCGCATAATGGCGCACATTCGCCGAAGTCGGCACCGCATTTAAAAGATCGCGGACAAACTCCATCGAACTGATCTCCGGCGGAACATCCTTTTCACGCAGGCGGTTCTGCAGAGTGACCAGATCGACCGGTTTTCCCTCATTGAACAGCTCCACCATGGCATCAAAAATGACGCCGTACTGGTGCTGGTAAAAATCGTCGCTCGTCAGGATTTCCGATGCCGCCATGATGGCTTCGCGCCCCATCAGCATGGAACCGATGACCGACTGCTCCGCCTCGATGCTGTGCGGAAGGATTCGTTTAATCAGTGCTTCTTCCATAGAATTATGCTTCTTTTACGATAACTTTCAGCTTTGCAGTTACTTTGGTATGCAGGCGGATCGGCACTTCTGTCGTTCCAAGAACCTTGATCGGGTTCGGAAGCTGCATTTTCTTTTTGTCGATGTCGTATCCGAGCTGCTCTTTTGCTGCCTCAGCGATCTCTTTTGCCGATACACTTCCGAATACTTTTCCGCCCTCGCCGACTTTGATTGCTACGGTAACCTGTTTGTCCTCGATCTCTTTCGCGAAAGCCTGTGCCTCGGCAAGCTGCTCTGCTGCCACTTTGTCCTCGTGTGCTTTCTGGAGTTTCAGCTCATTCAGGTTTTTTGCGGTTGCCTCGATGCCGAGTTTTTTCGGCAGAAGCATGTTTCTTGCATATCCGTCACTTACGTTTACAGTCTGTCCTTTTTTACCAAGTGCTTTTACGTCTTCCAGTAAGATAACTTTCATATCAGATTTCTCCTCCATCCTGCATTTCTGTTAAGGTTGATTTTAGGAGGCTGCGCGCCCCCTCCAGATCGACGGTCTCAAGCTGGCATCCTGCCATATTCAGATGACCGCCGCCGCCCATCCGCTCCATGATGATCTGTACATTGACCTCATCGATCGCGCGGGCGCTGATATAGATCACGCCTTTGTACTCGGTCAGTACAAAGGACGCCTTGACACCGACAATGTTCAGCAGCTCGTTCGCCGCTTGTGCTCCGACCACCGTCGGGCTGTCCACATAGTCGCTCGGGCATTCGGAAATCGCGAACTGGCCGCGGAACAGCTCCGCATTGCGGATCGTCTCTCCTCTTGCCTTGTAATCGTTCATATCCTCACGGAACAGCTTGCGCACACGCGTCACATCCGCACCGCAGCGGCGCAGGAACGCTGCCGCCTCGAACGTGCGGACACCTGTTTTCTGCATAAAGTTGTCGGTATCGATCATGATGCCGGCATAGATGCTGTCCGCCTCCACGTTCCGGATGCGGATTCCCTCGGTAAAATACTGGAGAATCTCGGCAACCATCTCGCTCGCGGATGATGCATACGGCTCAATATAGGAAAGCACCGAGTTGCGGATCGTATCGCTTCCCTGCCGGTGATGATCCAGCACGACGATCATTTTCGCCATGTACAGCAGATCCTCACACTGTGTGATGCTCGGCTTGTTCGTATCGACCACAACGAGCAGCGTGTTGTCGTCCATGATCTCTTTCGCCTCATGGTTGTTGACAAACATGTCCGCCTCATAATCCTGGTTGTCGCGGAACGTATTCATCAGCGGAATGATCGAGCTGGTCGGGTTGTCGATGACGATGTACGCTTTTTTATTCAGCGTTTTCGCCGCACGGTAGATACCGATGGCCGCACCGAACGAATCGGCATCCGGCAGTCGGTGTCCCATGACAACGACCTTCTCTTTCGTGTTCATAAATTCTTTCAGCGCGTGCGCCTTGACGCGGGCTTTGACTCTCGTATTCTTTTCCACAGCCTGCGTTTTTCCGCCGAAATACTGAATCTTCGAACCGTCCTTTAAAACGACCTGATCGCCGCCCCGGCCAAGAGCCAGGTCGATCGCGATTTTCGCATACTCGGAGTTTTTCGCAAACGATCCAGCATCTGCTCCGATACCCATACTGATTGTGACCGCCATCTCGTTTCCGATGTTGATGGTCTTGACGTCCTCGAGGATATCGAACTTTTTCTCTTTCAGTTCATTTAACGAACTCCGGCGCATGACCACGATGTATTTGTCGTTCTCATACCGCTTCACCAGTCCATCGAGATCGTTGAAATATTTGTTGATCTTTCGCTCGACCAGTGCGGTCAGAAGGGAACGGCGGACCTCCTCGACGCTCTCCAGCGCCTCGTCGTAGTTGTCCAGATACAGAAGACCGGTGACCATCGTTTCGTCCTCGAATTTCCGCATATACTCGCGGAGCTCCGTCTCATCGAACAGATACAGTGCCTGAATAAAATAGCCTTTGATATCTGTGTTGATCATCTCCGAATTCTGGATCAGCTCGTCGATGCAGACGCTTTTTACATGGGCACGGAAATTCTTTTCGCCGTAAGCCACGTTGATGTCGGTCTCCTCCTCATTTTTCGGCAGCCGCTCGACCGTCAGCTCCGGAAAAATGGTGGCGATACATTTATGATACTGTGTATCCTTCCCTGTGATTTTTGTAAACTCTTTGTTGACCCAGAGAAGTTTTCCCTGCGAATCCATAACGGCATAGGGCAGCGCCAGTTCCTGGATCAGATGCTTCTGAACCTGACCGTATTCGGTCGCAAAGGTAATCAGCTCGTTGATCACCTGCGGACGCTGTCTGTAATAGAGAACTGCGGCTGCGATCACATAGACTGCAAAAAACAGCGTGAACCACATTCCTGCCATCACATCCACAAAATACATGCCGATATTCATCACAAGCATCAGGATGGACAAAATCAGCGGCCATCGAAGATAGCTCCGCAATTGGCCGCTCAACTTCATTTTGCTTTTCATTTCCTAACACCTTTCCAACGTTGCGTGTTGTATTTCGCTCCTGTCCTTCCGATTATACCACTTTGACCTGTACTTTGGCAACAAGATACTTCTGGATACAAAAAAGGTACCCGCCCTTTTCGGGCAGATACCTCCATTTATTTACCGATTCAAAATGAACGTTCGGACAGTGCTTAGCGCAAGTCAGAATCAATCATCTACGTACGGCATAATAGCCATATGTCTTGCTCTCTTAACGGCTACTGTTACTGCTCTCTGATGTTTTGCGCAGGTTCCAGTTACACGTCTCGGCAGGATTTTACCACGCTCGGATACATATTTTTTCAGTTTAGCTGCATCCTTGTAGCTGATCTCTTCTCCACCACAGAAAACACAAACTTTTCTTCTTCTGCGGGCCGGTCTTCTGGAAGCTGGTCTTTCACTATTATTATAAGCCATGATCAATCTCTCCTTTTCTATCAATTAAATGGCAATTCTTCGTCAATGCCATCGGGAATATTCATAAAACCATCGGCGCTGCCCAGGTCAGATGTATTCGCGGACGGAGCCGGATTGTTATGCTGCGGTGCGGAGTATCCTCCGTTGTTTCCACCTGCATTTTTGCTCTCTGCAAACTCCTGCTCTTCTACAACTACGTCTGTCGTGTAAACCTTCTGGCCTTCACGGTTGGTGTAGCTTCCGGTCTGAATGCGGCCGGTGATGGCGATCTTCGTTCCCTGACGCAGGTATTTCTCTGCAAATTCTGCCTGGCGGCCGAAAGCAACGCATCCGATAAAGTCTGCGGTTGCGGAATCGCCGTCTCTGCGGAATCTGCGGTCAACAGCCAGTGTATAACGGGCTACCGCTGTGGAATTCTCTCCAGCAGAGTATCTGACATCGGGATCTCTGGTCAATCTTCCCATCAATATAACTTTATTCATTCGCTTACCTCTTAAGCTTCCTTTTTAACGACTAAGTATCTCAGTACGTTATCCATAATACGCATATGGCTCTCGATCTCTGCCGGAGCTGTTGCGTCTGCTTCAAACTGAATAAAGTAGTAATATGCTTCACGCATATGCTGAATTTCGTATGCAAGGCGTTTTTTGCCCCACTCTTCTACTTCGCCAACTGTTCCGCCGTAACGGGTTACATAACCTTTGGCTTTCTCAACTACAGCTGCGCGTTCCTCTTCTTCAAGTTTTGCATTCACAACCAGTGCTAATTCGTACTTGTTCATGCTTTACCTCCTTTTGGACTTTTTGGCACCCCATTTTCATTATGGGGAGCAAGGAATTATTTTTATACGTCACAATTTGTTATTTTAACATAAAAAAGGGCTTATAGCAAGCCCTTTTTCGCGTGTTTTCTTGTTTTTTCACGATATTACGCATCTTTTTTTCGTAATCCGCGGGTGTTTTTCTCGACCAGCTTGCGTGCTACCATGATCTGGTGGCCGCAGCCGGTGCATTTGAGACGGAAATCTGCGCCGACACGCAGGATTTCCCACTCGCTGCTGCCGCACGGATGCGGCTTTTTCAGTTTTACAATATCGCCTACTTCGTAATGTTCTGCCATGTTTTTCCGCCTTATTTTTATATTTCCTGACACTTTCCGAGATTTTTTCTCAAGGTTCTCTCTGTATCATCAGAGCCGCACCTCCATTTTTCACAGCTCTGAAGTTTCACACCCGGATACTGCCGAGCACCTGTCCGATCGGCTGCTGGATCAGAAGATCTGCGTTGTTGTCCATCGGTGTTGCACCTTTATTAATCAGGACCAGTGCATCGCCCCGAAAATACTGGAGAAGACCTGCTGCCGGATACACAGCAAGCGACGTTCCGCCGACGATCAGAAGATCGGCGGCCGCAATCGCGCGGATCGCACCGTCGAGCACTTTCTCATTCAGACTCTCCTCGTAGAGTACGACATCCGGTTTGATCATGCCTCCGCATTTTTCACATCTTGGAACGCCGCTGCTCTTTCTCACCAGCTCTGTATCGCAGGCTGCCCCGCATTTCATGCAGTAATTGCGGTGTGTGCTTCCGTGCAGTTCATACACTACTTTACTTCCCGCCGCCTGATGCAGTCCGTCAATGTTCTGCGTCACAATCGCTTTTAATTTTCCCGCCGCTTCCAGCTCTGCAAGCTTTTTGTGCGCCGCATTCGGTTCTGCGCCGACCGGAAGCATTTTGTCGCGGTAAAAAGCATAAAACTTTTCCGGGTACCGCAGGAAATAGCTGTGGCTTAAAATTGTCTCCGGCGGAACGTCATACTTCTGATGATAAAGGCCATCCACGCTCCGGAAATCCGGAATCCCGCTCTCCGTGGACACACCCGCGCCGCCGAAGAATACAATATTTTCATGCGTATCAATCAATCTCTGCAGTTCTTCGATTTTTCTTTCCTCTTCCATCTGTCATTCCTCCTTCTGACTAATCATTACCGGTTCCGCCGCACGCCCAGAACGACGAACCGTCCAGTCGTATCGCTCGCCGCACAGGTGGACAGCACAATAATATGGCTGTTTTCATCCATCTCCGGCTGCTCCACCGGGATCTCTGACCGCACCGCCATGGTATTCAGATACTGTACAAACGCTTCACCCCCGCCGGAATACAGCGTGTAGACATCACTGTCTGCCTCCGTATAAAAGGCAGAAAAAATCTGGTACACATCGTTTGATTCCGGCGTCAGCATCCAGAAATAGACGCTGTCCCTATATTTTTCCTGCTCCTTCATCTGTTTCAATTTTCCGAACATGGAGAGATTCTTCATATTATGACCGTAAACGATTGTGTTTCCATCACTGAAATCACCCTGATTCTGGTAATCGAGGAAAATGGAACCCGCAAAGTTGCTCGTTCCCTCATACGTCGTATGAAGATACGCATCGTTGTCCGGCCCCTGTACGACCGGGTAACTGATGTCAAGAGCTTCGATATAAAGCCATCCCTTCACATCCGGGTTAATCGCTTTTAGGGATTCAAAATCGACGGCAAGCGGCGGTTCTGTCGGATACGACAGTGGTTCCGGCTCCGGTTCGGAAGGCTCCGCCGGTTTGGATTCCGCCTGCGGCTCCTCTGTTTTCTTTGGTGCCGGTGTCTCCGGTGTTTTTGTAATTTCCGTCGTATACTGCTGCAGATCCCGGTATTCATCCGTGCCGGTCTTGTAATCCAGGTAAATGCCGATCAGCTTGTACCCGGAAAAGCAGAAAACAGCAAGTGCCGCTAAAAATACCAGAGTCCAAAGCGGATTGCCGCGTTTTTTCTGTTTCTTTTTCTGTTTTCCCATGCGTCTCCTTTATCACTTTTTTACTGTCTGCGCTGTTTTCTGGAAGCGCTCTGAATTTGTCTCAATTATAAGCGTGCCCCTTTCTTTTGTCAACTTATGCCCCCGGAAAAGGATTGCACCCGCCCCCATCTTATGATAGACTAAAAGTCGACTGACAAGTCACTTGTGAATACAGTAACACACCACATACATGAGGAGGAATTCCATATGCGAACAATCAAAAAAGTCGCCTCGCACATCTTCATTGATGGCTTCGGCGGCATGACGCAGGGTCTTTTTGCAACCCTGATTATCGGTACGATGATTCAGCAGATCGGTCTTCTGATCGGCGGTTCGACCGGAAATGTGATCTATCTGCTTGGAAAAGCTGCCGCAGCCCTGACAAGTGCCGGTATCGGTGTCGGCGTGGCAGTGAAATATGGGGAAAGCCCGCTTGTCACGGTTTCTGCAGCCGTCGCCGCCATGGTCGGCGGTTATGCCGGCAAGATCACCGGCGGCACATTCTTTGTGGACGGAAATGCCGTTCTGGCAGGACCTGGCGAACCGCTCGGCGCTTTCATTGCAGCTTTCGCAGGCATCACCTGCGGCCATCTGGTTTCCGGCAAGACCAAGGTTGATATCATCGTGACACCGGTCATCACCATCGGAGCCGGTTCCGTTGTCGGACTGCTCGTCGGACCGCCGATCTCCCAGATGATGACAGGCCTTGGAAGCATCATCAACTGGGCAACGGAACAGCGGCCGTTCATCATGGGCATCGTTGTTTCGGTCGTCATGGGTATGGTTCTGACACTGCCGATCAGCTCCGCTGCACTCGGCATCATTCTGAATCTTTCCGGTCTTGCCGCCGGTGCCGCAACGATCGGCTGCTGCTGCAACATGGTCGGATTCGCGGTTGCAAGTTATCGGGAAAACAAATTCGGCGGCCTTGTCGCACAGGGTCTTGGAACCTCGATGCTCCAGGTGCCGAACATCATGCGTCATCCACTGATCTGGCTGCCCGTCATCTTCTCGAGTGCGATTTTAGGACCCGTCTCCACAATCCTCGCCAATATGCAGAATAATGCAACGGGAAGCGGCATGGGTTCCGCAGGTCTTGTCGGACAGATCACAACGTATCAGACGATGATCACTTACGATGATCCGAAGCTCGTTATCATCAAAATTATTCTGCTCCACTTCGTGCTTCCGGCTGTGATCACCTTGTTCTTCTCAGAGGTATTCCGCAAGGCAAACCTGATCAAATCCGGCGATATGGCTTTGAATCTGTAATCTGTATTTTTAAAAGGGAATGGAACTGCGCATCCGGCAGCTCCATTCCCTTTTTTATCCACATTTCTCTTCTGATTTTTTTCTGTTTTTACACCGTTTCTTCTGCGTTTTCCGCATTTTCCACTGCCGCGGCCGATTCAGCTTCCGCTGCCGCTTCTTCTGTCCCCGTTTCTTCCCCCGGCCGCACACGGTGTGCCTCTACCATTGGCTCAATGGTCTGTGCCATCAGCAGATGGATCATGTCAAGGCTCCGCTCGCGGAACCGCGACGGCAGAAGCGGTGCGATCGCCACATCCGTCACGAGGGATTCAAGGCCCTCGATAATCAGATCCTTGCCCGGCGTCTCATTCCACTCCAGTCTGATCCGCTCGAAATCACGCTGGAAAATGATTTTGACCCTCCGTCTTGCGGCCTCTTCCAGAAATGCAAACTCAAGCTTCAGCACCAGTTCGCCGTCTTCATTCTCCGCAAACTGTCCCGTCGTTCCGAGCAGATACGATTCCTCGTTTTCCACCCATTCTACAACTTTGGACCCCGTAAGACCGATCGCAATGCGCTGTGTTTTTTCTCCCTCGGTCAGCTCGACAAAGAAACGGCCTTTTTCATAGAAGAAACCGATGCGGCGGATGCCGTCGGAAAAGTTGTTGTGGAAGACCTGCAGCGTCAGCGGAAACATGCCGACATGCGTGTCCTCCATTTTATATTCTTTTCCGTGCAGAAGCTGCGCCATGTCGATCTGACGCGGTGTTCCGCTGTTCCGCGGCCCCGGTGTTCTCCGCTTCCAGCCGCCGCGCAGGATTCTTCCCGGTGTCTCTTTCGCGCCCTCCAGATCACGGCAGGTCTGCACCAGCTTCTGATATGCCATCGGGCTTTCCGCCTCGCCGGATTTCAGCTCTGCACCAAATTCCGCGCCGAAATACTTCCGCACAATGTCGAGCATCTCACACGTCTGGAACAGCTCGTTGCTGCCCGCATTCGTCACAATCACCACGCCGGTATCCGGATAACCGAGCACGTTCTGCCCCAGCATGCCATTGAACGCAAAGCTGCCCGGCCGCTCCTCCATCCAGACCTGGTAACCATAGCCATATTTTCCCATCTTTTCCGGCGGTGTCGCATGAACGGAGGTGGACGCTGCGACCCATTCCGCCGGGACGATCTGTTTTCCTTCGAATTTTCCGCCGTTCACGTACATCACCCCGAGCTTGGCCGCGTCCTCCGGGCACAGGAAGAGGCCCCAGCCGCCTTTCGTAATCCCTGCCGGGCAGCTCTCCCAGAAAACTTTCCGGATGCCGAGAGGCTCAAACAGACGCGGCCGCAGGTAATCTACCATTTTCATGCCGGTGCGCTCCTGTATGATTGCAGACAGCAGATACGTGTTCATACTGTTGTACTCAAACGCTTCGCCCGGTGTTCCCTTGACCGGCGCATTTAAGAAGCTGTCCACCCAGTCGTTGCCGGAAACAACGCCCATCTCGTTGAACTGTACGCCGCTCTTCATCGTCAGAAGATGCTTCACGGTCAGATTCGGGCGCAGGATCTTCTGCAGCAGACCGTTTCGTTTTTCAAAAATATCATAGACGTTCTCGTCCAGGGAAAGTTTTCCTTCACTGATCAGAAAACCAGCCGCCATGCCAGTGATGCTCTTACACATAGAATACGTCGCATGCCAGATGCCGCTGCGGTATGGGGCGAAATTGCATTCGCAGATGACATGTCCATTCCGCAGGACCAGCAGATGATGCATGTCCGTATGGCGCGCAGCGGCGAGCTCACGAAGCATCTGCGTCAGCTTTTCCGATGAGATGCCTTCGCTCTCCGGCACCACGCGCGGAAAATACGTTTCCGGAGATGCAAAATCCCCGAACGCTTCCTTCTGCGGCGCAAAGTCCGTCTTTCCCATATGTCCTGTCGTCCCACTCATAAATCCCCAGATCATTTCCATTGCGGTTAACTGTTCTTTCGCTGCCATGTACGATGCCTCCTGTCTCATGCGGTTGGATTTCCCTGTTTTTCCAGTTTTCCTCATTATATCCAGATTCCTTGAAAATCGCAATGCTTCTTCTGATAAAAAAGAACCGACATAGAAATCTGTATTTCAATTTCTGCCGGTTCTTTTCCGTGTGTGATTTTTTTATTTTACTTTAGCTTACTCATTCCAGAGTTTCATACGCTCCTGATAATTCTGTGTGATAACTTTTTCTACATCTTCCAGTCCTGCGTCATTCATTTCGGAAATCATCTTGTCGTACTCTTCCATTGCCGCATCGTGGCTGTCTGCATTCACAATCTTCGGATATTCCTGATCGTAGATATCCTGGATTTTCTGCCATTTCAAGCCATCCGGAGTGCTTCCTGCCGGGGTAAGGCCTGTAAACTCTGCGGTATCCCATCTGTCGTTCTCACCAAAGTGATTCATAGCCACCTGCCGGGTCTCTTTTACTTTATACTGTGTTACATCGTATGGAGTTCCGTCTGTACCATTTCCGTTCTTTACAAACCAGGTCCATTTGCGGACGCCGGTATCCAGTTTTGTTTTGTCAAAATCCGTCTGGAATCCTTCAATCAGATCATCGTTCGGAACGTGTTTTCCATCTTCCATATTCCAGTTGGTTCCCTCAATACCCCACATCAGAAGATACTGTCCTTCTTCGCTTGCAAGGTAGTTGATCATCTTCATGGCTGCTTCCGGATTTTTACAATTCTTGGTGATCGCGATTGCATCCCAGCCAAGTGTACTTCTTCCGCAGTAAGTAGTTTCATCTGCACTGATTCCGTTTCCAAGGATTTTATAGGAATAGAATTTTGCATCTTCTCCTACAGAAGAAGCAAGTGCTGTATTTGCTGCATCGGTATCCCAATAGGAAGCAAAGGTACTGAATACGTTGCCTGCAGACAGTTTCTGCGTCCACTGATTTTTCTTGTTGACAACCCACTCTTTGTCCAGAAGGCCTTCGGTATACAGTTCATTGGCAAAGGACATCATCTCTTTGAAGTTTGGTGCTTTGGCAACATGTTCCAGATTGTCCCCATCCTGATAATATGTTTTCAGACCATACATTCCTTTTAATGTTCCATCGTAGTTTTTGGATTCTGCATCAAAGGTAATGGCAATACTCTCTTTTCCGTCAATGGTCGGATGAAGTTCTTTGAATTTCTTACAAATGTCAATATACTCTTCCTGTGTAAATGGCTCATCGCTGTCTGCGCGGTCTTTTCCAACGATTTCGCACAGATAATCATAGCGCATCAGAACACCGGCTACCGGATCCGGATCTTCTCCGTACCAGTTATTCAGATAGTAATTTTTTCCATCGGTATAACGACTCTTGTTTAAGGTTTCCCCGTACATCTCTTTTACATCCGGGCCGTACTCATCGATCAGATCATTCAACGGAAGCAGTGCGCCTGCCTCAATGTAACGGTTTACAATATCATTTCCACGATCCATCAGGACGATATCCGGGTAATTCTGACCGGTCAGCATCAGGTTCAATTTTTCCAGCGGATCTCCGGTTGGATTTTCTACCTGAATTTTGACACCTGTTTTTTCCTCAATTGCTTTTGCAACTGGATCATCAAAGGTATTGCTTCCGGAGTTTTTGTCAAAGATAGAAATCGTAACTCCGTCTGTTGATACCTCGCCCGATGCAGATGATGCACTGCCGGATGCAGTACTTGATGATGTACTGCCATTTGATCCGCATCCTGCAAGCATTCCCGCTGCCATCAGGACACTCATCGCCATTGCGATACACAACGCCAAAGTAAGAAACATTTTCATATCCAACCGCCAGACTCACTTCCCGTACTTTATTTTTCTTATTCTTTAACAGTTCCGCCGCCCTCTGCAGACGCATTTCCGTATTGTATTCCAAAATCGTTTTTCCTGTTGCCTCTTTAAACAGGCTCCTCAGATAATTCGGAGACAAACCGACCTCCGCGGCCAGCTTCTCGATATCTGCGCTTTCCGAGCAGTGCTCCTGAAGATATGTTTTTACCTGATAAACGGCATAGTAATTTGGATTTTGATTCTGTTCTTCAAAAAATGCCAACATCCGTTCCAGATACTGCTTCATCTTTTCCCGCATCTGATAACTGTTGTTTGCTTCAAAAATTTCATTTTCTCTCAAAATTTTTTCTGCTTCCATCCAGTTTTCCAGCAGTTCATCGCTCAAAACAAGACGGTTCCATAGATACATATAGAGATTATAAACTTCTCCCGCAAATGTTTTCGGCGCAAGCCCCTTTAGCTGTTGAAAATAATCTTTCATGGTCTGCAGCGTTTCCTGCTTTTTCCCGCTGCTGACCAGACGACAGATTTCTTCTCTCCGCTCCTTCTGTTCCCGGAAATGATATGCTTTTTCCTCTTCCGTTTCTTTTTCATCTGCACAGAAAAGTTCCGGTGGATCCATATGAAATGCCAGAACACAACAGTTCCGAAGTTTTTCCGCCTTTTCGTACAGGCAGTCAGCTGTCCATGCTCCACTGCACCATCCAACGGCTCTCGGTGCGTCTTCTTTCAAATCATTCCAGATCTGAAATGCCGTATCTTTCACCGACAGATACCCCGCCAGCAGCAGAATGCTGATCCGTTCCGTTTTGCTGATGTAACGGATGCCCTTGTATTTTTCCTGAATTTGGCTACAGATGTTTTCTTCCGTTTTTCCATAAACCGCTATGATTCCAAACCTGCACTCTTCCAGTTCTTCTCCAAATACACCACGGAAATTTTTCCGTAAAAGCTCTGTTTCCTGTTTTTCCCGCAAAGCCATTTCCAGCAACTGCTTCGCCGCCGTTTTCCGCGACCAGTCTGCTATCTCACTTTTCTCCAGTTCACTTCTCACTTTTTTCAGACATGCTTCTACTTCTTCAATCGTAAATGGCTTTAAAAGGTAATCCACGGCATTCACCTGAAAAGCGGAATGGATATAGGAAAAATCATCATATCCTGTCAGAAAAACAATTTTGCATGGATACCCCCGGCGTACGATCGTCTCTGCCAGTTCAATTCCACTCATTCCTGGCATCTGAATATCCGTAATCACAATATCTGCCATATTTTCTTCCAGGCACTCCAGTGCCCTTCTGCCATTGCGCGCGGTAAATACTCTGGAAATCCCGTTCTTTTTCCAGTCAATATAATCCCGCAATGTCTCCAGTTCAATTTCTTCATCTTCTACAAGAAGAACGCGATACATTTTCTCCCTCCTGTTTCCAGTTGCTCCTGCAGTTTTCTTCTCCTGCTGCTTTTCATTTCTGTCTTTTTACTGCAGAAGTTCAATCATATACGCCTCATACGGCTGTAACTTCCACACTTCTTTTGTGAGACTTTCTGTATCATTATGAATCAGAACCGTTCCTTTTGTCAAATCATATCGGGCTTTCATCTCTGCCGCGGTATCCCGGAAATTGCAGAGCACAATCAGCTTTTTCTCTCCCATATTTCTCTCATAAGCAAAAATATCCGGATTTTCTTCCTCAATCAGACGGAAATCCCCATAAACAAGAGTG
This sequence comes from Blautia sp. TF10-30, assembly GCF_003481245.1. Classification (NCBI taxonomy): domain Bacteria; kingdom Bacillati; phylum Bacillota; class Clostridia; order Lachnospirales; family Lachnospiraceae; genus Blautia; species Blautia sp. TF10-30. The sequence goes on along the minus strand of NZ_QUKM01000004.1, from coordinate 21,566 downwards.
TCATTTTTCCTACGCAACGCAATTAGTTTTTGATAGAAATAGAAGAGGGAATCCGGATTTTTTCTGCTGTTTTCCACATTGATCTCCTCGTAATTCTGATTTTCCGCCATCCACGGTGTTCCCGCTGTAAATCCGGCGTGTTTTTCCGCATTCCACTGCATTGGCGTCCGCGCATGGTCCCGGCTGTTCCGTGCAAGATAGGTACGAATTTTTTCTTCCTCCCAGCCTTCTTTTTTACGGTCTTCGGCAAAATTTACAGACTCGATATCCTGATAGTCCTCGATCCGAAGCCCTGACACATTTGTCATACCGATTTCTTCCCCCTGGTAAATATAAGGAGTTCCTTTCATCCCATGGAGAAGGACAGCCAACATTTTTGCTGATTTTTCCCGATACGGTTCCCTGTCATTTCCAAAGCGCGATACGACACGCGGAAAATCATGGTTTCCCCAGAACAGACTGTTCCATCCTTTTTCTTCCAGTCCCGTCTGCCATTTTTCAAAGATCTGCTTCAGTTGCGGCAGCGTATACGGTTTCGGATCCCAGTTTCCACTTCGGATGCCGTCGATTCCCATCAGTTCAAACTGAAAAATCATACTGAGTTCCTGGCTTTCCGGATCAGAATACTGCTGTGCCATTTCTACCGTAGCACCTCCGGTTTCCCCCACTGTCAGGATCTGTTCTGATTTTCCATACGTATTCTGATTCATTTCCATTAAGTATGTATGAATCTGCTCCGAATGAGTATCATTTCCTCCATGTCCATCTTTTACAATATTGTCAATTGCATCCAGCCGGAAACCACGGATCCCTTTATCCATCCAGAACTGGATCATCCGGTACAGCTCTTTCCGAAGCGACGGATTTTTCCAGTTCAGATCCGGCTGCATTACACTGAAACTGTGATAATAATATTCCTGAACCTCCGGCACCCATTCCCAGGTGCTTCCTCCAAAGAATGCTCCGCCGCCTTCTGGCGGCTGCTCCTTCGTTCCTTCCTTCCAGATGTAAAAATCATGGTATTTACTGTTTCGATCCTTTCTGGCTTCCAGGAACCATGGGTGCAGATGGGAACTATGATTTAAAACAAGATCCATCATGACCACAATTTCCCGCTTTTCACAGGCTGCGATCAGTTCTTCCAGCTCTTCCATTGTGCCCGCTTCTTCCATTACTTTATAATAGTCACTGACATCATATCCATTGTCGTAATTAGGAGAATCGTTAAAAGGCGAAAGCCAGATGGCTCCAACACCAAGCTCCTGCAGATAGTCCAGCTTCTGCAGAATCCCTCCAAAATCGCCGATGCCGTCTCCGTTGCTGTCACAGAAGCTTCTGGTGTAAATCTGATATACGGTTAAGCTATGCCACCACTCTCTTTTCATTTTCTGTCCTCTCTTTCTTTTTTCCTATAAGAGCAGTATAATGATATTATCTTATATTTTCTAACCTGATTTTCGTATTTAATGAAAGGATTTTGACTTTTATGAAAAAAGAACGTTCAAAAGAGCTCTTTTCTCCTGAATCTTGTTCCCCTGTTCTTTCTGGCGGAATCCGGGATTTTACCGTGCATGGAACCGAACCTGTTCCGCTCCATATCTATCATCAGGATTATGCGCATGGCGGGCTCTCTGTTCCTTTTCACTGGCATAAAGAATTAGAATGGATCTGGGTTGAAAAAGGTACTCTCACTCTGACACTGAAAACTGAAACCCGGACAATTTCCGAAGGTACTTTTCTTTTCATCAACAGTCACGAACTGCATCAGCTCTGCAGCATTGGAACTACCCCTTCGATTCACCATGCCCTTGTATTTCTTCCAGAAATTCTCTCATGTGCCTATCTGGATTCCTGTGAAGCAGACTGGATTCGTCCGCTGCTCTCTCATCTTTGCCACATTGTCAAGTGATGAATTCAAGAAAACGGCAGCCGCAAAGAAAAATCTTTGTGGCTGCCGTTCTAATTGGCGGCTTGAAGCAAAAAAATCCCCGGTTGTACCAGGGAAATAAAAACTTTAGTATAGCCTAAAAGAGAAAGCTAGCGCCTTGAGGCGCGGCCAAGTAGAGTGGGCTTAAAGCCTGCGTCCCGAGCCACCCGTTTTACGGGTGGCAGCGACTCCTTGTCTGTTTATCTTATACTTGTCAATTTATATTATCCAATAATGTGAATTATAATATGACAGTACGGATGCATATTATAGAAACATAACTTTGAAAGAATCAAGCATAACCTGTGGAGTGACTCTTCAACGGATAAACTATTTTCACTTCATACAGTTCCGACATATGGAATAAGGAACACCAATCGCCCTCAATACAACTTTCTTTCTATTAGTTAAAAATGCACATAATCAAAAAAGAAAATCGACTTATTTTAGACAAATTCATTGACAAGTTCTGCTTTAGGTGATAAAATAAAAGTGAAAAGTCGAAATTTATATTGTTGGGAGGTAAGACCGATGATTTGTTTTAAGGTTAAGTTGCCTAACTTAATAATGGAGCATTTTTACCGGCGCTGCCAGCTTTGGAGGCTTAGAATTAAAATTGTTTCTATTTGCGCATAAGTTAGGCATGATTATTTGTCTACTTATGCGCTTTTTTATTTGAATTTTCAGTATTAGCAGAAAGGAAGTGTTATACATAGATAACATATGGCTTATCCTTTTGCTTCTATTAAGTTTTTTTATGATTTTTAAGCCGGAACTTTTATGGAAAATTGAACACTTCTTTTCTGTAAAAGGCGGTGAACCTACAGATTTATATCTTGGTTTGATGCGGGTTGCTGGAGTATTCTTTTTTATTGCATCCATCATTTGCATTATTGTTTTGGTTTTATAAGAGAAGGGGGGCTTTTAATGAAAAAGCTAACACGTAAGATTGTTGCACTTACTCTTTCCTTGGTTATGTGCATAAGTTTTTCTAACACTACTTTTGCTTATGCCGACAACGAGAATATCAGTTCTTCTGCTGAAGCAAGCAAAGTGAATTGGTGGAAGATTGGCTGGATTATCCTTTCAGATTATGTGGAAAAGCTTATCGATCTCGATGGACAGAGTGAAAAGGATAGTAGTTGGGCCTATCTTGTTTCACCTAGCATAGAATATAACACGGGTGATATGGGGCCTGAGGTTTATTTTCGTCCAGAAGTAGATAACAGCGTTGGTTCTATCCGTATGCATGGACATAGGATTATCTTTGTCGATATTTTTACACAGATTGCACTCATCTTGTCAGATGCCTCTGGTGATACGGTAAGTCAAGCAACTACTGGTACAAATCAGTATATGTTTTATACAAAGAAAGCAGGAGACAGTTCTGGTACATGGAAAGCACAGTTTGTTTCAACTGAGACATACAAATGGCAGTTGTATTATGCCCATTATTACAATGCCAATGCTCGTTCAAGTGTTCCTATGACGGAAGATGGATTTTACTTTGGGGATAATAACAGAGTTTATCAATTCTCTGTTGCAGAATCTTACAGACTTAATTCTCTTCCTCCAGAGGTTGTTGATATGACACAACTTAATGCTCAATTTATTAATCCTGCTGATGGAAAAACTGTAGATTATCTCAAAGACTTTAATGCTGGAGATCAAGTTCATTTCTCTGATATAATTATTGACATTAGTTATGATGCGACTGAGGATGCGACTACATTTTATTTTACCGAGGATACTTATGAGGAAAACATAGGATGGAAATTTGCAGGAAATCTTCTTGACCAATATTCCGCTGGTGATGTTCTGAATCTAACTTTTGATGTGTTGAATGTCGGAAACTATCAGGGCATTACTTTTGAAAGCCTCGACTACTTTGAAGCAGCTTACGCGCATAATAACGGTGCCGCTTATCCCAATATTCAAGATTACCAATAATTTGATTTTGACATAAGGACTTATAGAAGAGGGCGTGTTGCGGATAATTTTCTGCAACGCGCCCTTTTTAGTATGCTTTAGCAAAATAAAGTTATCCCTTTTACTCTGGCCAAAGGAATAACTTTATTGCCTGATAGCATTAAAAGAAAATTGTTGTATCACTTTTGATATAAATTAAAAGTATTTAGCGTCTAAATTCTACCTTGACATTTCCCCAACAAAATTGTAAATAATCTTAACCTCCTGTGTCCTCTGACCATCAATCTTCTTGATTTCTCCAATCAGAATCCGGCTAATGAGCCGGTTCAGCACCGCCTCGTCCAGTTCCTCGATGGCGGCATAGCGCCGGATTTCCTTGATAAAAGTGCGGACTTCGCTTTCTTGCGCATCGGCACGACCTTGCATCATTGCCAGGTCATGCAGGCGTTTCTGGTTGGATTCCTGCTCCTGTTCCAGCGCCGCCGTCAGCTTCACAAACCGCTGCTCGGTCAGGATGCCTTTGGCCTTATCGGTGTACAGGCTCAGGAACATCCCGTCAATTTCCTGATTTCGGGCTTCCAGCCGCAGGCGTTCCTTTTCTGTCTGGGAGGCGTCCACCAGATACCGGTGCTCCATCCGGCGGCTGAGCCGCTGGTAGAACGCATCGGCATCCTTCATAGCCTGCGCCGCCAGTTCCTGAATGTCTTTCAGCACCAGATTGTATAAATCCCTGGCCTCGATCTTGTGGCTGGAACAGACCTTGCAGCCCATGCGGTTGTAGGTCTGGCAGATATAGTACGCCTTGTCAATCGGCTCCCGCATTTCGCCGGTGAAGCGGTTCTTCCCGGTTCGGCCCACTTTCTCATACCGCACCTGCATGGACTTCCCGCAGGTGGCGCAGTAGACCAGACCGTGGAACAGATTATAAAAGGGGCAGGAATTCCCCTGAATGGTCGGCCTGCGGTCAATGAGTTCCTGCACCTGTTCCCATTCCTCCGGCGTCACAATGGCCTCATGGCAGCCCTCGATCACTTCCCACTGGTCACGGGGAATAATGTCATAGGTGTTGGAGCGGATGCCTTTCTGATGCGTCCGAAAGACCAAATGTGCGCCCTTATAGAATGGATTTCTCAGGATGTGACTGATTCTGGCTCCGCCCCAGAAATAATAGTTGGCGTCAAACTCCGTGTTGGCTTTGACATGGGTGATTGGGATTTTTTCTTCCATCAGACGTTTGGAAATCCTCATGCAGCCCAGCCCGTCAAGGGCATAGTCATAGATTTTGCGGATGATTGGCGCTGTCTCAGGGTCAATGATGAGATGCCCCTTGTCCTCCGGGTCACGCATCAGGCCGAAGGGCGGCGTCCCTCCGCAGAACTTCCCCTGCCGGGAGCGGGTGGTGATGCCTGCCAGCACCTTTTTAGAAATATCCCGGCTGTACATATCGTTCAGGATATTCTTAAAGGGCGTAATGTCCATCTCCTGACGGGTCAGGCTGTCCACGCCGTCCGTGATGGCGATATAGCGTACATTGTGTTTGGGGAAAAAGATTTCGATATAGCTGCCAGCTTCAATATAGTTCCTACCAAGCCTGGATAGGTCTTTGGTGATGACGCAGCCGATCTTCCCCGCCTCAATGTCAGCGATCATGCGCTGGAAGGCAGGGCGGTTGAAATTGCGGCCCGTATAGCCGTCATCCACATAATATTCATACTGGAACATTCCATGCTTTTCAGCAAAGTCCCGAAGCATGATTTTCTGGTTGCTGATGCTCATACTCTCGTTGTCGCCGCCGTCATCCAGAGAGATGCGGCAGTAGAGAGCGGTGATTTTCTCATAGACTTGTTTTTTCCTGCTCATAGCGTTCTCCTTCTATGAACAGGGACACGATACCATTATAGTACCATGTCCCTGCCCCTGAATCAACCGTTTTTACGCAGCGTTTTCGGCCATTTCCCGCTGTTCCAGCCATTCCTCGAAGTGTTCGCAGGTCTGGCGCTCGATCAGCTGCTCAAAGGCTTCCCGCATGGACTTCTCCCCGGAGAACTCCCGCACCACCACAAAACGGACTTTATTTTTCTGCTGTTTGCTTTTTTCCATAGGCTACCTCCATAGAGTAGCAGGCCAGACGGCAGCACTGGCAACGAAGTCCGGCAACGAACCTCTGAAAACCTGTAAACTACCGTCTGACCTGCAAATCTTACTTTATCAATTTTCTTGAAAAATCTCGTTGTTTTCGTTGCCGGAGATAGAGATAGATATTAGAAAATACCTTATTTACAGGCTTTTTCCGTATCCAGACCGGAGAATCCCCGGCAACAAACCCGGCAACCAAGTGGCAACCATCCCGGCAACAGACCGCTAATTTTATGCGATCCACTCCTTCGGCAGTTCCAGCTGGCAGCATTCTTCCTCGGTCAGCTCCACAAATCCATCTTCGTTGCCGGGCAGTTCGTTGCCGGAAACGTCCCGTTCCCAGCCCCTCTGCCTGCCATATCCGGTGAACATCCGGGGATTGGAGAATGGTTTCCAGCCCGTCACCACCGTGTTCATGATCTCGTTGATATTGTGCAGCTGCCACCGCTTCGGCTCATCGTAGGTGTGGCCCAGCGCCTCCTTGAACAGCTGTTTGGAGCAGACCATGCTGCCGGTGTAGTGTTCCAGAAAGCCCTGTATCTGTCCGGCCTCGGTGTCCTCCGGCATGAAATCCTTCTGCACCTCCACCAGCTGGCGCTGGATGGACTTGCTGAACTTCATAGAGTAGTGGCCGCTGCGGTAAATCGTCATGGCCTCCGCCCAGACCTGTAAAAGATAGGCTCTGGAGGCGTCCTCGTCCTCCAAAATGTGAACCTCTGCATTCTCCGGGTAAATCATGATCGGCAAAAAGCGCCGATTTCCGGCCCGGTCAAGGGGCAGGAAGTCCAGTGTGTTGGACGAACCGCCGAACACACACTGCCGCAGCCGGTCTTTGGGCTGGGCCTCGTAGGGCGTCCGGTAGGTTTCCTTCTGGCGGCTGATAAAGGAGCGGATTTCTTCAATGCTTTTGGCGCTGCTGGTAGCCAGCATCTCCGACATTTCGATAATCCAGTGTCCTTGCAGCTTCAGATACACCCTGTCATCGTCCAGTTTTTTCAGGTCGTCACTGAACCACTCGTCCCGGATCGCCAGCAAGCGGAAGAAGCTGGACTTGCCAGCCCCCTGACCGCCCACCAGACAGAGCATTTCCTCATATTTGGAGCCGGGGCGGAATACCCGCCGGATAGCCCCCAGCAAAAAGTGTTTCAGCATTTCCTCCACATAGTCGCTCTCGTCCGCACCTAAGAAATGATGGAGACAGGAGCGGATGCGGGGCGTCCCGTCCCAGACAAGGCCGTTTAGCACGTCCTGTATGGGATGGTAGCAGTTCTCATTCGCCACGATGGAGAGCGCCGCCGTCATCTTTTTCTCACTGGTCAGGCCATAGGTCTGCTCAAAATAGAGAAGCAGATATTTCACGTCCGTATCCGTCAGGGCACTGGTATTCCTGCGCCAGCCTAAATCCTGTACAATGTCCACCCGGTCAGTCAAAAGGTTCAGGCGGATCGCCCCACGCAGGAGAGGGTCATGGCAGAACACCGTCCGGCAGTTGCCGATGGTGTTGGCGGGCTGGCCCTTCTCGGTGACGGACAGGCTTTCCCGCACCTCATCAACGCTCCGCTCCGGCGCTAAGGCTTCGGCTGCGCTCATGGCGGCCTGCCGGGTGGCTAGCGGTAAACTCTGATATTCGCTGCTCAATCTTCCTCACCTCTTTTCCATACTCAGCGACCACGGAAGCACGTTCCTCCATGCTGCCGGACAAGAGAATATCCAGCAGATATTCCGTGTACGGTTTCTTTTGCAGGGCCTCCACGAACAGCGGATTCCACGCTTCATCCGGCGTCTGCGGGGCGTATTCCTTCTCCCAGCGTTCCAGCAGATGCAGGTAATTGCACAGCACCCGGAAACATTTCTGCTCCGCCTGCCGGTAACGCAGTTCCTCGCTGATTTTTCGCTTGACCGGCCTCCTGCGGGGCGGGTCATGGCCTTTGGCGTCATAGTGGACAGAGAAATCCTCCGCCAGCTTCAGCGCCGCCTCCTTACTGCTCAGACTAAACAGACGGGCGGTAAAATCAATCACATCCCCATCTGCCTGACAGCCAAAGCAGTGGAACCGATGGTCAATCTTCATACTGGGATGTTTGTCATCATGGAAGGGACAGCAGGCCATGCCATTCCTGCCAACCTGCACCCCGTAATATTCCGCAGCCTGCCTTGTGGTGACAGACTCCTTCACCGCTTCAAATATATTCGATTTTCTCACCTCCAGGCAGAGAAAAAAGCACCCGTTTCCGCAGAAAATCAGGTGCCTCATAACTCCATATCGTGTTTCTTTTTCGGAGCAATCCGCCCCTCACGTTCCCAGCGTTCCCGGTTATCTCGGTCAGCGTTCAGCCTGCCTTTCGCCAGCTTCTCCCGGATGGATTCTCTGGCCTTCTCCTTAATCTGCTCCTTACCGGCCTTCTTGACCTCCGGCTGCATGAGAGTTTTCTGGATTTTTGCCAGGGCGTTCTGCATGACCCGTTTGATTTTGGTAATCACTCCATCCAGACGGGCGGCAGCGTAGTCACGCTCCTTCTTCGGGGCCTTCCGCTCCGGCGAAAGCACCCACTTTTTCGTTTCCTCGATCAGACGAATATCTTCTTTGTGTGTCTCCTGCCGGACGGTATCGGTCACCACCTCCACCGCCTTGTCATAGGCCGCATCGGAAACATCATCTAACAGCGTCTCCACGTCCTCGATTTTGAGCGTCAGTTCTTCCAGCTTCTGCTCCTGCGCCGCAAGCTGCTCCTTCTGCTTCATCAGGATATAATCCTGTTTTTCCAGATAGTCCCGCCCGCCGTAGGACGGCTCCTGATCCAGATGCAGCCCATGCCGTCTGGCGATGTCAAACAGGATCGTCCGGCAGACCGCATCAAAGGTCTGCTTGCGGTTGTTGTTCCGGCCTTTGGGCTTCTCCGGGTTGGGGAGAGGGATGCCAAGTTCTTCCAGCGCCTTTTCCTGCTGGGGGCACAGTTCCCCATAGCGGTTCTCACAGTCAAAGACGTGCCGCTCATGGATGTGGGGCGTCCCCTCGTCCAGATGGAGCGCCCAGTCCAGGATGTGGATATGGGAACCGAAGCGGCGCTCAAATTCCTGATAAAACTCATTGACGATGGAAAAGAGCGTATCCGGCGAGACGGATTCTCCCATCGTGCCGATCTGGTAGATACTTTCCTCCGGGCAGGTCTTGTTGTTTTTCAGCAAGTCCTCCACAGTGCGGTTGCGCTCGGTGTGCCGGGTTTTCTCATTCCGGGCGTTCTGAGCTTCCACATAGCCGCCGTAATGCTCGTAGTAATACATCCGCTCGATTTCCTCAAAGCTGAAATCCGGCTGCTCCGGGTTCTCCCGGAACTCATGGGTGGTAAAGCCCCGGTAGCAGTCCCAGTAGACATTTTGCCTTGCCCGTTCTGCGTCAATGTGTTCGCTGTTCTCCACATCGAACCGGCGGTCATTGTGGCGGGGATTATAGGTGCCATGCTTGCCGGAGCGTCCATTGTGTCGTGTCAGTTTCAAACAGATTTCCTCCTTCCTGCGAAGATGTTCTGGGGCCGGGGAAGGGGCGGCGAAGCCGCAAATCCTGCGAATTTTGCGTCAGGTAATACCCAATACAAGTTGACGCAGGCATCAACTTTCCCTGGGCAAGGCGTTTCACCCTTGACCCGATGGGGCGGCTGCCCTCAACCTGCCAAGGCACTTCGTCCTTGACCCGATAATGGCTGCCGCCCTTAACCTGCCAATGGGCGTTGCCCCTTGACCCCAGCAGTGCGCTGCCGCCCCTGCACCCCGCCACAAAGGGCTGGCCGCCCTCTGTACTTCCGCACCGGCGAAGCTGGCTTCCACCGCAGGAACGGTGTTTGCCAGTTTCACCGGCTCCGTATCCACACATTTGCGCCCATAGGCGGGGAGTGGATACGGAATACGCCTGCGGGGATTGCCGGTCAAAACATCGGGTGCAGACCCGTCATTTTTCCCGTAAACACCCCGATTTTAGGCGATTTTTTCTTCCGTTACCACCACCTGAAAGCCATGCTCCTTTGCGTACTCCCTTGCGGCGGCTTTCCGTTCTTCGCTGTACGGAGGCACCAGCCGGATCGACAGCCGGGACTTGTCCAGCACATAGGTCACGCTGCCCTCCGGCGTGCTGCGCTCCAACCGGCACAACAGTGGGTACTTCCGGCTGAAATCAGCCAGCCTGCGCTTCAAGCTGGCGTTGAAGGTGTAGACGCTGGCAAGGTTCTCCGCCTCGTTCCAGTTGATGATGGTTTCTTTCTCATACTTAGACAGCTTCTTCATACAGATCCTCCTCATAATCGGTGTAAGATTTCAGCACACGCAGGTTGCGCTTGAGACGGCGGTACTCGTCCATCTCCATGCGCAGATGGTGATAAAAATCCTCGTACCAGCTTTCGTTCATCTCCGTCTCCACCTTCCGGGCCAGCCCCAGCATCCGGCGTTTGGCCTCCGGGTCAACCGTCAGAGCCGTCAGCCATTTCAGCCGTGTCACCGTATTGTGGTGGCTGAGACAGCCGTAAGCGTAGAGAATCTTCTTTTCTTTCATACTCAGTGTCATAATGATTTCCTCCATTTCTTTGCTGCGGAGCCATGCGCCCCGCATGATAAACTTGTTTCCTGTCCGCCGGTCTGCCTGCAAGCCGCTCCTGCCCGGAATTTCTCCCGGCGTATCGGCCTCTTTGGTGTGCTCGATTTCTGTCCTGGCGTCACTTCCCCGGAGGCCATACCCCTTGCAGCCGGTCATTCGATTTTCAAGGTTCTGTGCCTGTCTGCAAGAACCAGTTTACCGAAAAAAGAGGCCCTTTCCCGTATATCCAAAACGTCGGAAAAACGCTCGAAATCCGCATATTTCCACGCTTATGGAATCGTGCTATAATGGGTGTAATCACTGAAAAAGATAACGAGAGAGGGGGCTTTGGATGTACGCAAAGCTGACAATCCCGGAGCGGCTCAAAGACCTGCGGGTGGTGGACAAGCACCTGACGCTGGAACAACTGGCGGAGCAGACCGGCCTGTCTAAATCCGCGCTGGGAAAATACGAAACCGATGACTACAAGGACATCAGCCCGTTTGCGATTGCAACGCTGGCGGACTTTTACGGCGTGTCCACCGACTATCTGATGGGGCTGACGGAAAATAAAAATCACCCAAACACAGAACTTCAATCTCTGCATCTGAGTGATGATATGGTGGAACTTTTGAGCAGCGGCAAAATCAACAACCGGCTTCTCTGCGAACTGGCTGCCCACCCGAATTTCCGGCGGCTGATGATAGATATGGAAATCTGCATCGACCAGATCGCCAATATGCGGGTGGAGCAGATGAATCTGGTGTTGGAGGCCACCCGGCAGACCGTCATGAGCAAGTATGCGCCCGGAGAAGATGACCTCTATATGCGGACGCTGGAACTGGGGCAGGTGCAGGAAAGCGATTTTTACAGCCATGTCATGCACGATGATCTGGACAGCATCGTCCGGGACATCCGGGAAGCACACCGCAAGGACAAGACCACCGCCGACCCGCAGCCCACGCTGGATGACGTCAAGGAAAAGTTTGAACAGGCGCTCGAACAGGGCAGCCAAGAGGAAGTGGTAATCCACGAATTTTGCGACAGAATGCAGATACCCTTCGAGAAGATTTCCTCAGAGGACTTCTCTGCATTTTTGCGGATACTGAGCCTGTCCAAAATGCTCAAAAATCCCAACAACATGAGAGGAAAGGCCAAGCCGCAGCCGTACTATGCGCCCAAGCGGAAGAAACGCAGATAACAGGAAAGCCGCCCAATCTGTACCGTTGGACGGCTTTCGACCCGTTTGTGGGCGGAATAAAATATGTGGTTATACATCCGTTAGCTGACCGTTTTCATCAGCTTTTTCATAAACTTCCAGAGACGGATGCCATCTTTGAGGCCCAGCCGGTAAAAGAAGCACTCGCTTTCTGCACCAGAATCGAAAATAGAATCACAGTAGTGTCTTACAGCGTCCTTCTGTTCCTCAGACAATGCGCTGATTGCTTTTTCATACTCGTTTTCCAAGCGAAGGCAGTCCTCTTTTTTCTCCGTGCCGGTTTCTGCCTCCCGCCACTTAGCAAACTGGCTCTGCATCCGCTCCTGAATCATCAAATCAACCAATTTTTCTATATCTGTACCCATAAGCGCCCCTCCTTATGCTGGGCGGATATAATTCCGGTATGTTTCCAGGACGGAATCTGACACACCGCTTTTATATACTTTGCGGATGTCGGAGATTTCCTCTTGCTTCAGCAGTTTCAGCCATTTCAGCAGCTCAGCCCTGCCGTTGGCAAAGTTACAATAACGCCCATCGGCGTATTCGATACGGTATCTCATAGACAGGCACCTCCTTAAACAAAAATCATCTCAGAGAGGATGATTTCCTCTGCTCGGCTGCGAATGCTGTTCATGCCCCCGACCCACGCAAGCTGGTCACGGGCTTTCAGTTCCTCGGTGACACCCTCCGCCTCCTGCATCTGCGAGACGATACACGCCAGCCGGTCAGCGGCCTGTTCGTTCAGGTCAGCAAGATATGTCCAGAGTTTTCCCGACAGAAGCAGGGCATTGTACTGGCCGGGCCGGTGTTCTTGCAGAAACGCTTTGTGCATCCGGCCCCACCGCCCAATGGGGCGGCTTTCCTCCGGTAGCTCCAGATCGGGGATGTAGTAGTCTCCCACCAGCGTGTAGCTGATTCCGTTTTGATGGATTTTCTTTGGTAAATGCTCCATGTTCGACCTCCTGTATTCAGTTATTTCAGAATCCAGTTGATCGTGTCCCTGTTCATGATAAATTCAAGGCAACTGAACTCTTCACGAACAAGTATGGCATATCAACTGCTTCTTCCGGCTTTTCCATTGGAAGAGCTTTCTGCTGCTGAAGCCTCCTCTCAGACACAGAAAACATTTGTACTGACATTATCTGAGCTTTTCCAGGAAATCCTGTATGCATACGATACCAAACCCATCGGCTGGTTTCTTCTGATCAAAAGTGACATGTATCGGATTCTTGCACTTCTGGCGCAATACCAGCTTTTTCTTCATCCGGAACCCCTCTGCACTCGTAAAAAAGAAAGATCTGATCAGTGTAAAAAACTCTTACGTTATATTCAGGATAACTATGATTCTAAAATCCGTCTTTCAGATCTTGCTGCTATACTCAATATGAATCCACAATATTTTTGTCGTTTCTTCAAAACGCACTTTCACACAACGCCTATTTCCTATATCAACCAGTACCGCGTAACCCAAGCCGCAGATCTTCTTACCGGCAGCTCGCTTTCTATCTTGGAAATTGCTCTGCATACCGGATTTGAAAGCCCCAGCTATTTTGCCAGCATTTTCCGCCGGACTTTTGGTATGTCACCGGAAGAATATCGAAAGGCCATGCCCTGACCCGGCAAATTTTTCTGTTTCCTTTTTATATCTACGCAAAGATAAATCACTTTCTTACACAGCGAAACTCAAATTTTTTCCTTCTGAATGCACGGCAACACAAATCTCAAAAATTTTTGATTTTTTTTCAAAAAACACTTGCCAAACTCGTTTTCTTATGATAATATACTACTTGTCGCTGAGCAAAAATCACGGCAGACAAAACAAAAACTTCGGCTCCGTGGTCAAGCGGTTAAGACATCGCCCTTTCACGGCGGTAACACGGGTTCGATTCCCGTCGGAGTCATATGGCGTCGTAGCCAAGTGGTAAGGCAATGGTCTGCAACACCAGTATCCACCGGTTCAAATCCGGTCGACGCCTCTTCTTTCCCGGAAACAGATAGTTTCCGGGATTTTTCTTTTTCAAAATTATTTCAAAAAAGCTGCCGGTTCTGTTTGCTTCGGCAGCTTTTTTGAAAATATGATTTTTTTAATTTTCTTTTTCTTTCACATAGTCTTCGTACACATACGCCGTTTTTCCCTCATACGAAATCTTGTACCATCCGTTTTCTTTTCCGAGCATTTCCACTTCTTCCCCTGTCGTCAGAGCTCCGATGACCTGGCTTGTGCTGACGTTGGGTTCTGTACGTACATTGACCGGTGAGATACAGGTGACGGTTTTCTTACCCTTCTGCTTTTTCACGCCATCCGAATTATTTTCTGCTTCCAGAGCTCTTTTCTGCTCCTTGCAGGCCGTCTGAAATGTTTCTGTCAGCAGCTCATTGTCCGGGAACTGCAGAGACTCCAGTATTTCCGGCACGATTTGCTGTGTATCGTTGCTGCCGCTTCCTTTTTTCCATATGATCTGATACCCTTCATTCTCCGTTTTCACCCCGCAGAAAAATGCAATCGGAATCTGCTGGGAATTTTTTACCTGGAAACGATAAAAGGAACTCTCGTTATCTTTTCCTTCGTTAGCTGTTTTCACCATAAAATCACTGATGCTGTTTTCCCCTGTTATTTCATTCGGATAGAGCAAATTTTCAGCGCTCTCTTCGTCCTCCGGAAAATCCATAAGTATCACTTTTGCCATTCCTTCCCGATACGATATCTCAAGACTTTCCCCATCTTCCGATATGAAACTGCATTGGATTTTTTCATCTCTCATTACATTCCAGCCTTCTGGAAGTGTGATTATAATATTCTGGTATGTAGAAAGAAACTCTTTTTCACCATCTTCTGACTCATCCTGGACACTGGATGCTCTTTCGGAGACAGCCGATGGATTCTCCTTTTTCACCTGCTGATTTCCACATCCCATTACCACAATAGTTGTCATCAGAAGAACCGCTAAACAGTTTTTTCTGTTTCTCATGTACAATTTCCTTTCTTGACAGTTCCGTCTTTATTTTCTGTCAGAAAATTTCTTTTGCTTATTGTATCACAACTATTTTTGCACTGTAAAGAGTACGTTCCTTCCCTCCTGCCTTGATTTTCTTTATGCAAAAAAATCTCCAACCAGATTGAGGTTCCCTCCCCCTCAAATCCAGTTGAAGATTTTTCTTATCTTTTTTATTTTACTTCTGTAAATTCGACCCGGATACTCTCATACTCTCCCAGCACCTGATGCAGGGTCAGCCCCGCACGGTTCCAGGTACGGCCAAGGCGGACTTCCTGGTCCAGGCTGCAGCGGTACAGCTTATCCTCTGCAAGACCGCACACTTTCGTGTGAACCGGAAGCATATTTCCTTCTGCGTCAGTCTTTACGATCGTAAGCAGTGCGCGGCTCTGATCCTCTGCCACGAACTCCCATGCCATGAAATCCTGTTTTTTCAGTCCGGTCAGACGGTAATACAGGCCTTCGTGTGTGAGCTCGTAATATTCATGCATCGCAGCAACCTGCTCTTTTACCATCTCTTTTTCTTCCTCTGAAATCTTATTCAGATCCATCTCATATCCAAAGCTTCCTGCCAGCGCCACATCGCCTCTTGTCCGGAACGGTGTCACACGGCCGGTCTGATGGTTCGGGCATACAGAAACGTGGGAACCAACGGTACTGATCGGATAGAAGAACGAGCTTCCGTACTGGATAGACAGGCGGTTGATCGCATCGGTATTATCGCTGCACCAGATCTGCGGGGAATAATACATCATACCGGCATCATATCTTCCGCCTCCTCCGCTGCAGCCCTCGAGCAGCAGATTCGGGCATGCGGCAAGGAATTTTTCCATCAAATCGTAAACACCGAGCACATAGCGGTGATACAGCTCTCCGTTTCGGCTCTGTGCTGCCACATGGCTGTAAACATCGCAGACACTGCGGTTCATATCCCATTTGACATAATCAATCTTTGCATCATGAACGATGGTTGTCAGACGCTCCAGCAGATACTCACGCACATCCTCACGCGTCATATCAAGTACAAGCTGATTTCTGCTGTGGTTCGGCACACGGCCAGGAATTGCAAATGCCCAGTCCGGATGTGCACGGTAAAGATCACTGTCCTCGGAAATCATCTCCGGCTCAAACCAGAGACCGAATTTCATGCCCATCTTGTGAATTTTTTCTGCAAGCTGCGCCATGGAGCCGTTCATCTTTTTCTCGTTGACGAACCAGTCACCGAGACCACTGTTATCATCCTCTCGTTTTCCAAACCAGCCATCGTCAAGCACCAGCATCTCAATGCCAAGCTTTTGCGCCTGTTCTGCAATTTTCAGGATTTTTTCTTCGTTGAAATTAAAATAGGTTGCTTCCCAGTTGTTGATCAGAATCGGTCGTTTGGCATGCTTGTATGCGCCACGGCAGATATGCTCGCGGATGATCTCATGATACTGCTGTGACAGTTTGGTAAGGCCGGTTCCGGAATAGCTTAAGATTGCCTGCGGGGTATCGAACGCCTCTCCTTTTTCCAGATGGAAGCAGAAATTGGTCGGATGAATACCCATCTGAAAACGGGTCTGATTTTTCTGATCCTTCTGTGCTGCCGCAACAAAGTTTCCGCTGTAAACGAGGCATGCGCCGATGCAGGAACCGTGTGTCTCACCCGCACCCTCCTCGCAGAGGATCACAGCCGGATTGTAATGATGGCTCGATGTACCGCGGGTGCTTCCGATCTCGACTTTTGCATGCTGCACCGGAATCCGCTCCGCCGTACGCTCCATCGCATGACGACCCGAGAAATAGATCATCTCATAATTTTCATACATCAGATCCATGCTGAATGACAGCATTTTTTCCAGCTCAATTGCCGTTTCTCCGTGATTTTCGAGTCTTGCCGCTCTCGTAATCACATTTTCCTTTTCAAATACACCGTAAAACAGCTTCAGCACAATGTCGGAAGCCTTCTCCGTCATTGTAATAACAAGAGTCTCACCTTTTTCTTCCTCTGTATCGTACAGCGCCGGCATTCCGGGAATAGCATAGGAATGATCCAGAATTTCGAACGAATCGAAACGAAAATCTGCTGCAAAGCTGCCGTCCGCGTGGCGGATCTCAATCATATCATCACGGAAATCACCGACACCACTTCCCGGAATTTCCTGCGGAAGTGCATCAAGAGAATATTTCCGGTTAGGGCCTGCCTCCTCCGGATTTCCTGCAAATCCCATATCTGTACAGAAAATCAGACCGGAAAGATTTTCCTCACCGATTTTTTCTCCATAGTAGAGATGCAGAAGCACATTTTTGTCATCTGCGAACATCTGGTAACTGCTGTCTTTTGTCTGGAGGGTAAATAACCGTCCATTTTCACTTACTTTGATTGCCATGATTTCCTCCTCCTGCGGCATCTTGCAGTATCCTGCAAAACACGATATAATTTTACTGATATTTCGGAATCTCATCCTTTGTGACATTCCAGCTTTTCTGATGATTCATTTTGTGAGGTATACTTATGGAAACTTCCTGGACACTTCCTGTCCCAAAGCATAAATTTTCGGATCTTTATCTCTGCTTCTGCGGCTACGAAGCCTGCCAGCCGTTCCACAGCTACGGCCCTGCTGTCCGCCCCAATTACGTGATCCACTATATTATTTCCGGGAAAGGCACTTTTACCATCGGAAACCGCACTTACCGTTTAACCACCGGACAGGGCTTTTTCCTGATGCCAAATGTCCGCACCTACTATGAAGCCGATGCGGATGATCCCTGGACCTATCTCTGGATCGGTTTTGACGGCGAAAAAGCTGCCTCTTATGTACAGGAACTCGGTCTTTCCGAGGAACACCCTGTCTACCAGTGCAGTTTTTCCGGTGAACTGCAGTCCCTCTTGTTTCAGATGCAGAAGCATAATACCTATGACACCTCTGACCAGTATCTTCTGGAAGGCTGTCTGTACCAGTTTTTCTCAATTCTTTCCCGCGAAATCACGCTTGCCGATCCTTCTGCACGGGAGATCGGCAATCTTTACGTGGAAAAAGCCGTTGAGTTTATCCGAAATAATTATTCCAATGAAATCCTTGTCTCGGATATTGCCAGATATGTCTGCATCAACCGAAGTTACCTTTATACCCTGTTTCAAAAATATCTCCATACCTCACCGCAGGACTATCTTTCTTCCTGCCGGATCACGCGTGCGCTCGAGCTTTTATCGTATACGGATCTCTCCATCGAAACGGTCGCTTTTTCCTGTGGTTACCGGAATGCCGAAGTTTTTACCAAAGCCTTCCGCCAGAAGCAGGGCATGACGCCAAGCGCCTATCGGAAAAAGTTCCGCCTGGACACGACTCCGGACTCTGCACATGTTCCGTGATCTGTCTGATTTTATTATAACGAAATCTTTTTTCCATGAACAGGAAGAAATGTTATGGAAAACCGTCAAAATGTTAGATGGCATTTCTTAATGGCTACAGACAGCAAAAAAGCGATACAGCTATGATTTCTCATTTCTGTATCGCTTCTTCATCTTAGCTCCCCGAGTTGGGCTCGAACCAACAACCCTTCGGTTAACAGCCGAATGCTCTACCATTGAGCTATCGAGGAATACCTCAGGAATCTTTTCCTAACAATCGTTACTATAACACAATCTTTTTCGAAAAACAAGTATTTTGCGGAAAATAATTACAAAAAGCCACCGGATTTCTCCGATGGCCTTTCCGATATACCTTCAAAACCGCATACACATTACATCTATCATTCCATTTTGTGAACACAACCATTCAGGTCAAGCCCTCGACCGATTAGTAACAGTCAGCTCCATGCCTTACGGCA
>NZ_QUKM01000004.1:0-2981 GCF_003481245.1 Blautia sp. TF10-30 | reverse complement strand
TTAGGTCAAGCCCTCGACCGATTAGTAACAGTCAGCTCCATGCCTTACGGCACTTCCACCCCTGCCCTATCTACCTCGTCGTCTTCAAGGGGTCTTACTTCTTTCGAATGGGATATCTCATCTTGAGGGGGGCTTCACGCTTAGATGCCTTCAGCGTTTATCCCTTCCCGACTTGGCTACCCGGCCGTGAACCTGGCGGTTCAACCGGTACACCAGAGGTCAGTCCATCCCGGTCCTCTCGTACTAAGGACAGCTCCTCTCAAATATCCTACGCCCACGCCGGATAGGGACCGAACTGTCTCACGACGTTCTGAACCCAGCTCGCGTACCGCTTTAATGGGCGAACAGCCCAACCCTTGGGACCTACTACAGCCCCAGGATGCGATGAGCCGACATCGAGGTGCCAAACCACTCCGTCGATGTGAACTCTTGGGAGTGATAAGCCTGTTATCCCCAGGGTAGCTTTTATCCGTTGAGCGATGGCATTCCCACTTAATACCACCGGATCACTAAGTCCTACTTTCGTACCTGCTCCACCCGTCGGTGTCGCAGTCAAGCTCCCTTCTGCCTTTGCACTCTTCGAATGGTTTCCGACCATTCTGAGGGAACCTTTGAGCGCCTCCGATACCCTTTCGGAGGCGACCGCCCCAGTCAAACTCCCCGTCTGGCATTGTCCCCCGGCCTGATAAAGGCCGCTGGTTAGAAGCCCAGCAGCACAAGGGTGGTATCCCAACAATGGCTCCCCTGAAACTGGCGTTCCAGGTTCACAGCCTCCCACCTATCCTGTACATGCACTGCCGGACCCCAGTACCAAACTGGAGTAAAGCTCCATGGGGTCTTTCCGTCCTGGCGCGGGTAACCAGCATCTTCACTGGTACTTCAATTTCACCGGATGCATTGTCGAGACAGCGCTCAAATCATTACGCCTTTCGTGCGGGTCGGAACTTACCCGACAAGGAATTTCGCTACCTTAGGACCGTTATAGTTACGGCCGCCGTTTACTGGGGCTTAAATTCAAAGCTTCGCTTGCGCTAACCTCTCCTCTTAACCTTCCAGCACCGGGCAGGCGTCAGCCCATATACCTCACCTTACGGTTTTGCATAGACCTGTGTTTTTGCTAAACAGTTGCTTGAGCCTATTCTCTGCGGCCAACTCTCGTTGGCACCCCTTCTCCCGAAGTTACGGGGTCATTTTGCCGAGTTCCTTAACAATGCTTCTTCCGCCGGCCTTAGGATTCTCTCCTCATCCACCTGTGTCGGTTTACGGTACGGGTATCTTAAAAACAATAGCGGCTTTTCTTGATTCATGGCTCACACACTTCCCTACTTTAGTTCGGTCCGCATCACGCCTTTGGATTGCCACACGGTTTTTCCTATGTGACTCCTCCTTCGCTTGCACGCGGCTTTCCGTTCCGCGCCTGTGCTCTCCACAAATGTCCCCACAGTTCTGTTTTAAGATAGTGCAGGAATCTCAACCTGCTGTCCATCGGATACGCATTTCTGCCTCTCCTTAGGCCCCGACTTACCCAGGGCAGATCAGCTTTACCCTGGAAACCTTGGATATTCGGCCGAGAGGATTCCCACCTCTCTCTCGCTACTCATTCCGGCATTCTCTCTTCCTGGCACTCCACAGCTCCTTCCGGTACTGCTTCATCGCGCCAGCAATGCTCCTCTACCATACCATACGGTATCCTGTGCTTCGGTGTCGTGTTTCAGCCCCGGACATTTTCGGCGCAGGACCTCTCGACTAGTGAGCTATTACGCACTCTTTGAATGTGTGGCTGCTTCTGAGCCAACATCCTAGTTGTCTTCGAAATCCCACATCCTTTTCCACTTAACACGTACTTTGGGACCTTAGCAGCAGGTCTGGGCTCTTTCCCTTTTGACTGCCCAACTTATCTCGTGCAGTCTGACTCCCGATGAGCATCTTTACGGCATTCGGAGTTTGATATCCCTTGGTAAGCTTTGACGCCCCCTTAGAAATTCAGTGCTCTACCTCCGTAAGACTCCATCGAGGCTAGCCCTAAAGCTATTTCGAGGAGAACCAGCTATCTCCGGGTTCGATTGGAATTTCTCCCCTACCCACACCTCATCGCCACCCTTTTCAACGGATGTGCGTTCGGCCCTCCACTACCTCTTACGGCAGCTTCAGCCTGGACATGGGTAGATCACCCGGTTTCGGGTCTACTCTTACTGACTTTGCGCCCTCTTAAGACTTGGTTTCCCTTCGGCTCCGCACCTTGAGTGCTTAACCTTGCCAGTAAACGTAACTCGCCGGACCGTTCTACAAAAAGTACGCGGTTGTGCACATAAGGCACTTCCACAGCTTGTAAACACAGGGTTTCAGGTTCTCTTTCACTCCCCTCCCGGGGTCCTTTTCACCTTTCCTTCACAGTACTATGCGCTATCGGTCACTGAGGAGTATTTAGCCTTGGAGGGTGGTCCCTCCTGCTTCCCACAAGGTTTCCCGTGTCTCGTGGTACTCTGGATCCTGCCAGCCTCTCATCAATTTCGCCTACGGGATTTTCACCCTCTCTGATCAGATTTCCCAAAACTGTTCGGCTATTGATTCGAGTACCTTATGCAGTCCACAACCCCGCGGTGCACGCACCACGGTTTGGGCTCTTTCCATTTCGCTCGCCGCTACTTTGGAAATCGAGGTTTCTTTCTTCTCCTCGGGGTACTTAGATGTTTCAGTTCCCCCGGTTCCCTTCCATACGTTATGGATTGGCGTATGGATACTTGAGGTTTGCTCAAGTGGGTTTCCCCATTCGGATATCTCCGGATCAATGGATATTTGCTCCTCCCCGAAGCTTTTCGCAGCTTATCACGTCCTTCATCGGCTCTCAGTGCCAAGGCATCCACCCTGCGCTCTTAATGCTTGACCTGTATTCTTGGTCCGCTGCCATCATAGCGTTGATGACAGGCTTTTGTGTTCTCTGCTTTAAAAGCAATTGATTCAATAATCTTTCGATTATCTCT
>NZ_QUKM01000039.1:0-527 GCF_003481245.1 Blautia sp. TF10-30 | reverse complement strand
TAAGGAAGAACAAGTAAAGAATGGGTTTCACTGTTTAGTTATTAAGGAACGGCGATGAGCCGTAGACTTTAACAGTTTCAAAAACTGGATAACTACTGCTGGTGGCGATGCGCTTGGGGGACACACCCGTTCCCATCCCGAACACGATGGTTAAGACCCAAGCGGCCGATGGTACTGCACTGGAGACGGTGTGGGAGAGCAGGTGGCTGCCAGTTCCCTATTAAAAAGACAAGGGAAAATGTCTTATAAAATAAAACAGCTGCCCATAGAAGCGCAGTAACCTATAACAGCAGGGAAGTGCTGATGAGAGCTGGTTTTACCAGTGATTAGAGTTTAAAAGAAAGATAAAAAGCAAAAGTGTTTCACTTATTCCTTTTAAGTTCTAATGACTGATGAAACATTCAGTCAGCAAGATGTACCTTGAAAACCGCATATACAATCTATATTGAAAACGTTAAAACGTTAGAGATAGGAAAAGACATCCGAGGCATCATGTGTGAGAGCATGTGATGTTATCAAACCAGAGA
>NZ_QUKM01000038.1:382-639 GCF_003481245.1 Blautia sp. TF10-30 | reverse complement strand
GCTCCTCTTGCAGCTCCTTTTGGGTACTGTCCTTATCGTCCGGGTGCTTGGCAAGGTAGGCGGCGGCTTTCGCATACCGGGCAACCTCCGGGTGTTCCTGTTTGAATTTCTCCTTTGTTTTCTTAAAAAATATCTTCTGGTACTTCTCATAGACAGGCTTACATTCCTTGCAGTCTGTCCGGCTGGCAAGAATCCCGTCAATCACTTTGCTGCGGGTTTCCTTTGGCTTCATCTGATTGCGGTAATCTGCGGCTGAT
>NZ_QUKM01000038.1:0-372 GCF_003481245.1 Blautia sp. TF10-30 | reverse complement strand
TGCGGTAATCTGCGGCTGATTTCCCGGAAGATTCCAGAAATGCTTCTAAGTCCTCCACAGTGGAAAGCCCCTTTTGCCGGAGATAGGACAGGGCTTCGCTGACTGCCTTTAAGTCCTGTGAAGTCCCTCGGTTCTGTCCAGCCCTTGTCCAGTCCCTCCGTTCTTCCTTTCGTATCTCCATATACTTCATCAGCAGATTGGGAAGAAGTGTCGCTTCCTCCGCCGCTTTTTGTGCAAGCAACTCCTTCCGTTTTTCTCCCAGCTCGGCAATCCAGCCTTTGAGGTTGTGGATAAGCTGCCGGATGGACTTCATCAGGCGGTTGGCGGCTCTGATTTCCCGGTTCAGGTTTCCGATATTCGTCTGGATACCAC
>NZ_QUKM01000037.1:537-825 GCF_003481245.1 Blautia sp. TF10-30 | reverse complement strand
AAGGGCAGAAGGAAAAATCCCGTTAAAACCCGGAGGAAAAAGCGAATGAAAATCATATCCAGTTATGGTGTAGAATTACGAAAACAGAATATTCCAATCCGCCAGACACTGGAGATTTACCGTTCTGCTGTCCGCTATCTGGTCGAAGTGTATGAATCTGTATGGGAAGAACTGGTCAAAATTGAGGAAAGTAAGAAACGTTTCAATGCAGCGGAACATCTGGTGCATACAACGAAACGGAATCCGGCCCGGTTTGATTTTGATTTCTGCTTTCCTAAGATGCCATCC
>NZ_QUKM01000037.1:0-527 GCF_003481245.1 Blautia sp. TF10-30 | reverse complement strand
AAGATGCCATCCTATTTCAGACGGGCGGCAGTCCAGCATGCGCTTGGGAGTGTATCTTCTTATCAGACGCGTCTGGAACAGTGGAAAGCAGAGGGACAGAAAACAGGAAAGCCGTATCTGAAAAGTGAGCAGTATGCCATGCCTGTTTTTTACCACGATGTCATGTACCGTGAAAACACAGAAGAGAAAGATGCGGCCTTTTTAAAACTGTACGATGGCCATGACTGGAAATGGTTTGCTGTGCGGCTGAAACATACGGATATGGAATATTTAAGAAAACACTGGTCGGGCAAAAAAGCTTCGGCACCAATGTTGGAGAAAAAGCACGACAAATATTTTCTGCGTTTTACGTATGCGGAAGAGGTAGCTTTAAACCGGACACCCGTCAAAGAACAAACGATCTGCAGTGTGGATCTCGGCATCAATACGGATGCAGTCTGTACCATCATGCGTCCAGACGGAACTATCCTGGGGAGAAAGTTTATTAACTTTCCCAGTGACAAAGACCGGATGTACCGTGTGCTGGG
>NZ_QUKM01000036.1:0-1214 GCF_003481245.1 Blautia sp. TF10-30 | reverse complement strand
GAAATTTTCAAGGTACGTTAGTTAATGAGTTACTATAAAACGAGTGTTTTGACACCCATATCATACTTATTAGACATTTTTAAATTAATCTGATATACTTTACATGAGTTCTCGCAATGAGAATACTACACATATCTCTATGGGATACAGAAATGCGTACTACGTTTATTGATGACGGAAAATAATCACTCTCTCCTATTTGATTGAAATCCAGACAGGGAGGTATAACGAATGAAAGATTATGGAATTTATGAAAAAGTAAAACTAAACGGAATCGTTCCTGGACGATTGATTCGCCATACCCGGGCGGACAGTGCAATCATAAAAAGTCACTGGCATCCAGAGTTGGAAATAAATACGGTTTTTGAAGGCTCTTCCCGCTTCTTTATAAATGGAAGAATTGAAGATGTAACGCCTTCACATGTTGTTGTGATAAACAGCAGAGAAGTCCATTCGTCTATCCCTTTTTTTCCACAGGGCGGGATCTGCGTTACAGGGGTTACGATACAAATCAGCTACGATTTTCTAAAAAAAGTGATTCCAGATTATGATAACTGTTACTTTATTCTTAACAATATGGCAGAACGGAAGATACAGTTACTTCTTGAAGAAATGAATAAGAAATGTAAAACACAAGATGCAGCATATATGAATATTTATGCAATCAAACAAATTTGTGAAATTGTGTATATTCTTGCAACAGAATGTTGTATGAAACGGGAAAAGTTCGAAGCGACAAGTTCGGAAAGTTTTCAGCGTTTTGAACATGTTCTTAATTATGTTCATGAAAACTACAGCAGCAATCTCAAGACCAGTGAAGTAGCAGAACGTTTTTTCTTCTCCAAAGAATATTTTTGCCGTTTATTCAAAAAAAATACAGGTATGACATTTAATCAGTATGTGACACAGTGCAGGGTTATTCATGCAGAACAATTGCTTAAGGACACAAACACACGGATCTCTGAAATCGCTCAGGAGGTGGGCTTTTCGGATGAGGGAAGTTTTATCGCTCAGTTTAAAAAATATTATTCGAAAACCCCTGGAAATTATAGAAAAATGATAACAAAAAATCCATTTTATGATTAGGGGGGCAAAAGGTACACCCGTGCGAACCTTGAAAATTTCATACAAAACAACAAATTTATGTCAGGAAATGGTATAATGATCTCAGATTATTTGTGAGGTGATCCCATGTCTTTTGCTAAGAATGAATA
>NZ_QUKM01000035.1:0-1723 GCF_003481245.1 Blautia sp. TF10-30 | reverse complement strand
TGAACCGCTCCCCGTCAAGTAGACAATTGAAAAAATATAAATTTTTCCTGCCAGTAGAAATTTATCTGCTGGCAGTTTTTATGCAGCTTGCAAGTAAATTTCATGTTTTTCCATTGGCGTTAAAATTCCAAGATTCCTTTGCAAGCGTTTATTGTTGTAGTAATCTATATAATCTTCGATCATTTTTACGAGAGTACCTCTATCAGTGAATCGTTTTCCATAATATCGCTCTCTCTTCAGAATTCCCCAAAAGCCTTCCATTGGTCCATTGTCGATACATTTAGCAACTCGCGACATGCTTTGTATTATTCCAGCAGTTACAAGTTTTGTATGAAATGTCCTGTTCGTATATTGGAATCCTCTGTCACTGTGAAACAGTGGCTGCGCACCAGGATTTCTAAGTAAAGCATTGTCTACCGTATCAAACACCAAAGCATTGTTGTTCTTATCACGAATAACATACGAAACAATCCGTCTATCATATAGATCCAGTATTGCACTTAGATAAACTTTATGCTTTTCCATCCCAATATAATAATGGAATTCTGTCACATCAGTGAGCCATTTTTCATTTGGTGCTTTGGCAGTGAACTCCCGATTAAGTATGTTTTCAGCTATATACTGAGGGCTTGAAGCCTGTCTTGTGCATCCGTTGTTAGAATACTTGATAGTTGATTTTACATTAAGTTTACGGCAAATGCGTAGCACACGTTTATCGTTTACATCAATACCATGATATCGTTCCAAGTCATCCCTGATCCTTCGATAGCCTTTATCCGGTGAGTCTGTGTGAATCTTTTCTATCTCGTCGGCAATAAGCCTATTCTTTTGCTCACTTTTAGGAATTTCTCTGTGTAGCCATTTATAATAAGCTGCTCTAGAAACTTTACCAAGTTTACAAAGTGCAGCGATTGGATAATTATGTTCTTTGTGTTCTTCTTTGATTGCCTGATATATATGTTCATGACGGATCAGGCTTAGCCCCGCCTCCTCTCTATTTCTTCGAGTTTTTTTAAAAAAGATGCCTCCATTTCAGCACGTTCTTTCTCTGCTTTTAAAATTTTAACTTCAGCACGCAGCTTTTCTAATTCACTCATTTCATCGGGACGTTTTCGTTTGCCACGGTTATCTCTTAAAGCTTCCACTCCACCAGCTTCATATTCGACTATATAATTGCGAGCCTGTTGATAGGACACCTGGTATTGTTCTGCTGTTTGGGCATAATTACGATCATGTGCGATACAATACTGTACTATTTCAACCCGTTCTTCAAAAGTGGTTTTTCTTCCTTTGGTCATGATAATGTTTCCTCCTGTTCCAGAAGATTTTAATTCTTCATGACCATTATACTTCTTTATCCAGATTTGTAACTTAGCTTTTGAACGGATTCCGTATTTTTTGCAAATATCATCCTGAGAACCATAGCCTGCTAAATAATCTAAGACTGCTTGTTGTTTCAATTCTTTGGAATATTTTTTATTTCCTTTCAATGTGAATGCATTTGCTCCCATAGATTCATAGTTTCGAATCCATTGTTGGACAGATGCGAGACTTACATCAAACATATCGGCAATTCGCCGTTGGCTTTCTTTTCCATCCAGATATAGATTTACAGCATATGTCTTATCCTCAACAGATACTTTTCTTGTGGACATAAAATATGCTCCCTCCTAAGTGACAAGTTTTTATTATTTCACTTGTCTACCTAGAAGGGAGCATATCA
>NZ_QUKM01000034.1:1647-1920 GCF_003481245.1 Blautia sp. TF10-30 | reverse complement strand
ATTTGAAATTTATATTCCTGTGCAAGACCTTCCAGCATTTCTTTGCATTCCACATCAATTCCATCTTTTAAAACCTTTTTTCTATACTTGGTACACCAGACCAGATGATACTGCAGAGAGTATACATATCCTCTACCATATGAAAGATCATTTTTATTAATTGTAAACATATCTTTTCCCATAAAAACATTATACCATATACATAGGAATATATCAAACATTTGTTCTCATTTTTATCAAAAATCTTGCGCGTCTAACTCATCACTACTACAA
>NZ_QUKM01000034.1:0-1637 GCF_003481245.1 Blautia sp. TF10-30 | reverse complement strand
AAATCTTGCGCGTCTAACTCATCACTACTACAATATATTTATGGGTAATCCCCTTACTTCCAGTAAGGATTTATCCATCTCATTACTTAAACTGTTAGAATGTAGGATGCAATGGTATATCGACTTCATCACTTGGACCTCGCGTCCGTACTTTAGACTGATAACCGGCTCCTCATTCACAGTGTTCGTTTTATGCAGGTTGAATCACATTAGGTGCATTCGTGTCACACACAGTAGTTTGAACAGGTAATGAGTAAAACTGGTATTTATCCATTGTAATATTTTTTAAGGAGTGATAAATTTATGAACGCAGTAGGTATCGATGTTTCAAAAGGTAAAAGTATGGTTACAATTCTGAGACCATTTGGGGAGATTGTATCCTCTCCTTTTGAGATTAAGCACACATCCAGTGATATCCATTCACTTATTAAACTTATTCATTCTATCGAAGGTGAATCCCGGGTTGTAATGGAACATACCGGCCGCTACTACGAAGCACTTGCTCACCAGCTTTCAGCAGCAGATCTCTTTGTCAGTGCTGTTAATCCCAAGTTGGTCAAAGATTTTAATAACGATTCTCTTCGCAAAATCAAGTCCGACAAAGCTGATTCTGTCAAGATTGCCCGCTACGCTCTTGACAAATGGCAAAGTCTTGAACCGTATAGTATTACAGATGAATTACGCGCTCAGCTAAAGGTCATGAATCGTCAGTTCCATTTCTATGTGAAACAAAAAACGGCTATGAAAAATAATCTTATTGGCCTCATTGACCAGACCTATCCAAATGCAAATACTTATTTCAATAGTCCCACCCGCAGTGATGGTTCCCAGAAATGGGTTGATTTTGTCTCTACATACTGGCATGTAGATTGCATTCGTAAAATGTCTCTAAACGCTTTTGTTGAACATTATCAGAACTGGTGCAAGCGCAAAAAATATGCCTTCAATAAATCAAAAGCGGAAGAAATTTACACCAAAACAAAGGAACTTGTTCCAGTATTTCCTAAGAATGAAATAACCAAACATATCATCAGACAAGCTGTCGATCAGCTCAACAGTACTTCCGTTACTGTCGAAACAATACGCACTCTCATGAACGAGACTGCCTCAAAGCTTCCTGAATACTCAATTGTCATGCAGTTTAAAGGGATTGGTCCATCTCTCGGTCCACAGCTTATGGCTGAGATCGGTGATGTAACCAGATTCACGCATAAAGGAGCCCTTACTGCATTCGCCGGAGTTGATCCTGGGGTAAACGAATCTGGTTCCTATGCCCAAAAAAGCGTCCCAACATCCAAACGTGGATCTTCAAATTTAAGAAAGACTCTTTTTCAAGTAATGGATGTTCTTATCAAAACCATGCCTCAGGATGATCCTGTATATCAATTCATGGACAGAAAACGCACCCAGGGTAAGCCTTACTATGTTTATATGACTGCAGGTGCTAATAAATTTCTCAGAATATACTATGGACGAGTGAAAGAATATCTTTCTGTTCTTCCTGATCCAAGCTAATTCAAAACTTTTACTTTCAGACCAGCACTGGTTGTGGTGGCCTTATTTTAATGCCTAATTTTTAACCTGTAAAGTTTTTTAACTTTCTTCAATTTTAGTATTGACTTTTTATTTGCAGGCTA
>NZ_QUKM01000033.1:0-2030 GCF_003481245.1 Blautia sp. TF10-30 | reverse complement strand
CCTGCCACTCAAAATGTGATTAAATATACTTATCACATCGAGATAATGTAAGTTCTCACGAATCTTACTTACTGCTTCAGTGTGTATACTTTTGATTGACCGAAATCATATCTACTCGTAGGTCCATGTACACTCCACAGTCGTTAATTCCCGAAATAGCCTTCGGTACATACTTACATTTGCTTCCTTATGCAATCTTGTAAGTTTTTACGTCCCTCAGATTCAGTGCCGCATTGAAATCCCTGTCTTCGACATAGCCACAATGACATCGAAATGTTCTATCGGAAAGTTTTAAATCTTTCTTGATCGTTCCACAACAATGGCAGATTTTTGATGATGGATACCATCTGTCTGCAACCCGAAGTTCAATGCCATTTTCTTTGCTTTTCGCCTTCAGTTTTATTCTGAATTCGTAAAACTTCTGCGAAGCAACTGCTCTTGAAAGATGTTTGTTCTTCATCATCCCCGATACATTTAAGTCTTCAATCGTTATATACGATGGTTTGGTTTTTACGATCTCTGCGATTGTCTTATTGATGTAATCCGTACGGATATTGTCTATTTTATGATGAAGTTTTTGTACCTTAAGTTTTTGTTTTTGTATATTCGCTCTTTGAGTGGACTCTCCTTTCTTTAGATTTTCATACTTTCGGGAGAGACATCTCTGTTCCCGAACGAGTCGTTTTTCTAATTTCTTTAATCTTGCTGATTTGTTGATATTCTTATAGGTCTTACCATTTGAAACAATGGCAAAATCCTTTAGCCCCAGGTCGATGCCGATTCCTTCGTTAGAAGGATCAGCAGTTTTGTTGTCAGGAATTTCTATAAGAGCCGAAACATAATATCTGCCCGCTTTCATGGAAACATGCCCGCTTTTTATGGTATATCCTTCTTTCGTCGTAGGAATGTATCCTTTTTCTTTGATGCGAACCCATCCAAGCGACGGGATGTTAACTCTGTGTCTCTCGCAGCGACAATCTTTCGGATTATTCTTTACGAAATACATCTTCACATCAGATCTGCCTTTCTTTTTGAACTTAGGAAAAGCACTTTCATGATCGAAGAATTTTTTAAATGCAGTTTGTCCATGATTTACCGCCTGGGTCACTGCTTTTGAGTATGCTTCCTTAATCCATAAATATTCTGGATGTTGTGGAAGATATTCATGATTCAGCCAGACTCTGAATTTACTGCTGCTCATGAATTTTTCGCCATTTTGATAAAGTTCTTTGTTATGGGCCAGATAGAAATTGTAAATAAATCTACAAGTTCCTATTGTTTTATGAATCCTGACTTTCTGCTCTTCTGTCGGATGGATTTCCGTCTTGAAGCTCTTTAGCAATTTCCTCGTCCCTCTCTATTTGTTTTTTATACTTACGAAGTCCATACAATCTGCAGGAGAACACATGAAGTATGGAAACAATGTCCTGTACAAGTTCTTCCTGTGGTGATAATTCTTCATTGTTTACCACCACGATCGTTGTATTGTATTTCATACAGAATTTTTCAAACCAATCATAACCGAATCGGATAAATCTGTCTTTGTGGGTTATGATGATCGTTTTTACTTTCTGTTCCATTACTTCATCTAATAATTTATTCCACTTTTTGCGGTTGTAATTAAGACCACTTCCATACTCTTCGATACATTGGTCTACAATGATTCCCCTGGCATTACAAAACTGTCGCAAAAATGCGACCTGGTTTTGCAAATCGTCTTTTTGATTTTTTGTAGATACTCTGGCATAAATAACTGCCTGACGTTTATCATTTTCGATATTTATGCCTTTGAATTGAAGATATTGGTCATACGTATAATAACGCCTGTCGGTCGGAGTTCAATTTGCTTTTAAAATTCCTTCTCTGTCCCAACGCTGTAACGTTTTAACAGATATCCCTAACAGTTCAGCAAAATCTTTCGGCTTGTAGTTTGTGATATTTGATGTGTTCATAATATGATTCTCCTTTTACATATTTAAACACGTTATATCACATTTGACAATATATTTAGTTACTTATATTTTCCTCCT
>NZ_QUKM01000032.1:0-2485 GCF_003481245.1 Blautia sp. TF10-30 | reverse complement strand
GAAATTTTCAAGGTACGTTAGTTAATGAGTTACTATAAAACGAGTGTTTTGACGCCCATATCATTTTATAAAAATGACTAGTCAATATTACTAAATTCAAAGGTTAATTTTCCTATATCTTACAATATACTATCTATGATATCTTTCAGATAAGTAAAAGCGCGCGTAAAAAACTTAAAATAATCTTGGAGGATTATCACAATGAGAGATAAGAATAATTGAGAGATTGCAAAATCTCAAATGTTTGGATACGCACTTTTTGGCTGTGGAGCTAATTGTCTGGGTGGTATTCTTGGTTCTTTTTAACACTGTATCTGACCGACAATCTGCTGTTGTCCATGTCGTTTATTGCTTTTATGATGTCTGCCGGACGTATTATCAACGCAGTGACAGAATTTTTAAGCGGTTTTATCATTGACCGGACACACACTTTGTCTCTGGGTAAATATGACGCTCAGGCTGCAAATAATGGCATTGCACAATCTTCTGTCACCCTGTTTGCTGAAAGATGCGGATATGCAGTCGTTCCTTTGGTCTGTAGCATTTTGTTAGTTTTGATTAGTAACTTTATGAATGCAGATGAAGAAGTTATAAAATTGAGAAATACTCAATAAAGGAGAGAATTCTAATGACACAATTATTCAATAAATTTTATATTCCTGAAGATGTAGGCATTTCCTCTGTAGATATTGCCCAGTTTCTGAAAGAATGTGATGAAATAAATTATAAATTGCGGACTCTTCATATTGTTCGCCATGATAAAGCGATAGCAGAAGTTTCCAAATATCCGTTTTGTGCACTTGATAAAAGATTGGTATATTCCGTAAGCAAAACATTTACATCCACGGCTATAGGGATTGCGGTAAAAGAAGGTTTGTTGCGGGTAGATGATTTCGTTCTTGATTATTTTCCGGAATGTCGAGATTTGGACATGGATGATGCAGCCCGTACCATAAAAATTTGCCATCTTTTGACTATGAGTACGGGTCATGGCGTGGATACAGTGGGAGATATGTGCAATGGCATAAGACCCTGGCCGGAAATCTTTTTTACCAGAAAAATAGTATATGAGCCAGGAACTCATTTTGTCTATAATTCCGGAGGAACTTATATGCTGTCAGAACTTATTAGCCGTGTGACTGGCATGTGCCTGAAAGATTGGCTACAGAAGCATCTATTTGATCCTCTGGAGATTACAGATGTCAGTTGGGATAAACATGGAGATGTTAACACTGGAGCATGGGGGCTTTTGATTGCTCCACGTGATCTCACAAAGCTGGGACTTTTGTACTTACATAAAGGTGTTTACAATGGCATACGCATTCTCACGGAAGAATGGGTTACGGAGGCATCATACCCCCACGTTTCCACAAACGTGCAGGGATGTGCCGGATGGGGCCGCCACTATGGATATCAAATTTGGGAGAACAGTCCGGGGAGCTATCGTGCTGATGGAGCATTTGGCCAGTATTGCATGGTATTTCCGAAAATGGATATGGTTATTACAACTACTGCTGAAGAAACGGATGGAAGCAGAATTTTCCCTCTGATTGAAAAGTATATCCTTAATAACATAACTGAGCAGCCGAAACCTCGTGATGCATGGTGTTACCAATACATGAAAAACGTAATGAACCAGTGGGAAACTCCTGTTGTATATTCGCCGAGTGCTTCTTATCTAATGCATATGCTTCAGGGAAAAGAATTTGATTTACGCAGTCGTACATCAGATGAAAAACATACTCTTCGCTTTGAAATTGGCAACAGCCGTATGGAGTTTGTAATCGATGAAATACAGACTATTCACAGTTCCTGTACTGTTGATTTGTTTGGAGAAACCACATATGCAATTGAAATTCCGTCAAATAGCCCACTTATTGGAGACGAACAGAGAAACCGTATTTGGAAATATGCTGCCCATCACAGTTGGGTAGACCAGAGTACCCTTATTTTGACTATATGCTGGCAGGAAACCGGGCATTCACAAACATGGAAATTCTATTTTCATGAAAATACCTTGACTTTGATTGTCACAGATAGTACTAAAGGAATGTTTGAATTGTCTGGTGCGGTGAGTGACCGGAATGTAAGATTTGCTGATATGATTTTTGATGGTGCTTTTAGATAGAAACACGTAAAAATACTCCGGGGATTTTTATTTTTCCCCGGAGTATTTCTGTCAATATAATGTTCATTATTTTTTTAGAAACCCTTAATTTTCTCACCACACACAGAACACATTTCCAGAATATACTATATTTATCAAATGAAACAGTTACCTATTTTGTGAACTTCCTGAAAAAAGTACCCTAAAGACTGTTTTCCCCATCCCTCACCAGTCAATATCATCATCTCTTCCGTGAACCTCACATGACTAAAGTCACGTGCTCCCGGCCGCTTTAAGCGGCAGACCAAATATCGGCGGATACGCCTGTTATTTAGATTTTGCACAGATATGTGCTTCTTCCATGCCGGATACGGCAGG
>NZ_QUKM01000031.1:0-2533 GCF_003481245.1 Blautia sp. TF10-30 | reverse complement strand
CAGACCGAAACCGCCCGCTTTTATGTGGAGAGCTGGGAAACCATGCAGGCTGAAAATATCGGCTACCTGTTTTGGGGCGGCGTGGGGACGGGAAAAAGCTACCTTGCCGCCTGTATCGCCAACGCCCTTATGGAAAAAGAGGTTGCCGTCTGCATGACAAACTTTGCAACGATACTGGGTGACCTTGCCGCCAGCTTTGAGGGCAGGAACGAATATATTTCCCGCCTTTGCAGCTACCCTCTGCTGATACTTGATGATTTCGGTATGGAGCGAGGAACAGAATACGGGCTGGAACAGGTTTACAGCGTGATTGACAGCCGTTACCGAAGCGGCAAGCCGCTGATCGCCACGACCAACCTCACGCTGGAGGAATTGCAGCACCCGCAGGACACGCCCCACGCCCGTATCTATGACAGGCTGACTTCCATGTGCGCCCCCGTCCGCTTCACGGGCAGCAACTTCCGAAAGGAAACCGCACAGGAAAAGCTGGAACGCTTAAAGCAACTGATGAAGCAGCGAAAGGAGAGCCTATGACAGAAACGAAACAGACAAGCACCACCAAAACAGACCGCCGCCCGGACTGTGTGACGGAAATCCGCATGGGCAACTCCGTCCTTACCGTTTCCGGCTTCTTCAAGCAGGGCGCAACCGACACCGCAGCCGACAAGATGATGAAAGTGCTGGAAGCGGAAGCTGCTACACAAAAAACGGCGATTTGACCGACCATAAAGAAGCAGATTTGACGCTTTTGCCGCTATACAGACAGCCGCCCCATGTGGTACAATCAAGGTACGGAATAGTGGGGCTGGCTGTCGGAAACGGAGGATTTTATGTTAAGACAGACCAACCAACAACCAATTACCGCCCTTTACCCAAGACTATCCCATGAGGACGAGCTGCAAGGCGAAAGCAATTCCATTTCCAATCAGAAGCGTATCCTTGAAACCTATGCAAAGCAGAACGGCTTTTCCAATCTGCGCTGGTACACGGACGACGGTTATTCTGGTGCGAACTTTCAAAGACCCGGTTTTCAAGCCATGCTTGCGGACATTGAAGCCGGAAAAGTCGGGACAGTTATCGTAAAGGATATGTCGAGGTTAGGGCGAAACTACCTGCAAGTGGGAATGTACACGGAAATGATTTTCCCACAGAAAGGTGTCCGCTTCATCGCTATCAATGACGGAGTGGACAGCGCACAGGGCGACAATGACTTTGCCCCGCTGCGGAATATCTTTAACGAATGGCTGGTGAGAGATACGAGCAAGAAAATCAAAGCAGTAAAACGCTCAAAAGGCATGAATGGCAAGCCCATCACAAGCAAGCCTGTGTATGGCTACCTCATGGACGAGGATGAAAATTTCATTATTGACGAGGAAGCTGCACCCGTAGTCAAGCAGATATACAACCTCTGTCTTGCCGGGAATGGTCCGACCAAGATAGCCCGTATGCTCACAGAGCAGCAAATCCCCACGCCGGGAACGCTTGAATACCGCAGGACGGGCAGCACCCGCCGCTACCACCCCGGCTATGAGTGCAAGTGGGCGACCAATACCGTAGTGCATATCCTTGAAAACCGGGAATACACAGGCTGTCTGGTAAATTTCAAGACAGAAAAACTTTCTTACAAAGTCAAGCACAGTGTAGAAAATCCCCCGGAAAAGCAAGTGATTTTCGAGAACCACCACGAGCCTATCATAGACACCCAAACATGGGAACGGGTGCAGGAGCTTCGCAAACAGCGCAAACGCCCAAACCGCTATGATGAAGTGGGTTTGTTCTCCGGCATACTGTTCTGTGCGGACTGCGGCAGCGTGATGTATCAGCAGCGATACCAGACGGACAAGCGCAAGCAGGACTGTTATATCTGCGGCAACTACAAGAAACGCACCCATGACTGTACGGCGCACTTTATCCGCACCGACCTCTTGACCGCTGGTGTACTCTCCAATCTGCGGAAAGTGACCAGCTATGCGGCAAAGCATGAAGCCCGGTTTATGAAACTCTTGATTGAGCAGAACGAGGACGGGGGCAAACGCAGGAACGCCGCCAAGAAAAAGGAACTGGAAGCCTCCGAGAAACGCATAGCCGAGTTATCCGCTATCTTCAAGCGGCTGTATGAGGACAGCGTGACCGGGCGCATATCAGACGAGCGTTTCACAGAGCTGTCGGCAGACTATGAAGCAGAGCAACGGGAGCTGAAAGAAAGAGCCGCTGCTATTCAAGCGGAGCTTTCCAAAGCACAGGAAGCCACCGTGAACGCAGAAAAGTTTATGAATGTTGTCCGGCGGCATACCAGCTTTGAAGAACTTACCCCTACTCTGCTGCGGGAGTTTGTAGAGAAAATCGTTGTGCATGAGTGCAGCTATGACGAGAACAAGACCCGCAGACAGGACATTGAGATTTATTATTCTTTTGTTGGCAAGGTGGACTTGCCCGAATAACCGCCCGACCTATCCGACACAATGCGCAAGTGCCGGATAGGAACGGCAAAATTTTTTACACTTCTATTACTTCTTTATCGCACATCAGTAAA
>NZ_QUKM01000030.1:0-2859 GCF_003481245.1 Blautia sp. TF10-30 | reverse complement strand
TCGGCGGCTTGCTGCTTTTCACGGGCTGCCCGCTGGCAGTCGCACTCTGCCGGGTGGCGGTCACGCCCGAAACAAGTCTTTCCCTCTGCAAAATAGGCTTCTTTGGGCGTATGGCACTTACCGCAGTATAAAAGCCCGTCCTCGCCTGTGTAGTCCTCCGCTTCGGCGGTAGTGGCTGTAATGTCCGTAATCATAGCTTCAATTCCGTTTTTCATAAGCTCTCGCCCTCCTTGCATGAATAATCGGGTATGCCCTGTTTCGGGGCAGCCTTGCCTTTGGCAGCGTCCTCCTGCGCCCACTTGTAAATGGTGGCTGCATGGCTGTGGTACTGTTTCCCGGTGGAAGCGATATGGCAGGAAAGCCGGTCAATATAATACTCCCACTTGTCGGGCAGCTCTGTTTTCAGCCCGGAAAGCTCTGTATCGGTCAGTATCACATTGTTGTATCTGCCATAAGCGGCGGGGTGTCCCGTTTCTCCCTCTCTCTCTTTTTCTATCTCTATCTCTTTCTCTAACTCTATCTCTATCTCTGGTGGACGAATGTCGGACAAATGTCCGCCTTTTGTCCGGGGCGGTAAAAGTGCCTTGTTTTCCAGTCTTGCAGCCCGTTTCCGCTCGGCTTCGGTAGAGGACTGTCCTATCATCAGCTCAATGTCGGTCATATAGAAAGCCCCGCTGTCAAGCTGCTCCACAAGCCCCAACTGCCGGAAAATCTCTAAAGCCCTCTCAACCGTCCCTATCTGGTGGCGGGTCAGTGTCGCTATCATCTGCGCTGTGTAGGGGATATGCTCGTCAAGCTGCAACTTCCCGCCGTTTTTCAGCGATTTTAAGTACAGCTTCAAGAGGATATTGGAATATAAAATCCCGTCTTTCATATCTTCCAGCAGCACAATGGAGTCGCTGTCAAAAAAGTTCTCTTTCAGCTTGAGGTAGGAATCCTTGCGGGTATCTGCCATTGTCCCTGTCCTCCTTTTTCCGGCGTTTGGAGTAGTAGCGGGGGCAGAGTATGATAACCGCCCGGAAGCTCTGCTTGCAGCTATGTGTACAGCCCCGGCAGAGGTCGTTGTATGTGATACGGTCGCAGGTGGTATTCCCGACTTTTACTTGCCGCAGGAAAAAAGACCATTCCAGCCGCCGTTTCTTGTTCATTCTTGGCATGGGTGTGCTCCTTTCTGCCGTTTCCGCTGGTGTGACGGTATCGGCGGTAATTCTGTATCATCTCGGTATCATTTTCGGGGTTTTTCTGCCCTGTAAGCCCGTTAAAAAATCCTTTGGTATTGCGGATAGGGTACGGGGCAGCCCCCTTGTTCTGTATGGGTTCGGGTACATTTTGGGGTGGTTTTTATCGCTCCTGTTCCTGCCTTTTCACAGGCTTGCGCTCCCGGCGTAAAATCTGGTCGATATTGCCCTTGACAGTCTGTAAGCGGCGGTATTCCTCCCGTTTTGCCCGGTAATCGTTGTAGCCGCTGTTTTTCTCTTTGATAAGGACTTCAATCTCTGCTTGCAGGGCTTTATAGCTCGGCAGCTTGGAAATGCCGTTCTCCCTGAAATAGCGGGCGGCTGCGTCTGCTATGATAAAGTCGCTTTCGTGCTTCTGACGGTAGGCTGATTTTGCTTTGGCGTTTTTCTGCTGTTTCAGCCCGTCCCGGACAGGGCGGGTCTTGAAATAGGCTAGCACCTGTCGTTGCAGCTCCTTTTTCCCGTCCAGCGTCTTTTCCATCTGCTTCAGCTCTGTAAGGCTTTCCCGCATGGCGGTATAGGCGGCAGAACAGGCTTCGTCCAGTTCCTCCGGGGAAGAAAAGCCGTACTGCTGATAGGCGGTAACGGTAGCTGCCATTTGCTTTAGGTTGTGCTTTGCCGCCCAGCGGTCATAGCCCACGCCCTTGCCCTCGGCTCGCTTGGCTTCCCGGTCAACCATGCGCTGTAAGGTGTTGTCTGCCGGGGTGGTTTTTGCGGCTTTTTCCTCCTGCAAGCGTCCCTTTTGGGTGTGGGGGTATTTTGGTATGGCTGTGGTCTGTTCGGCAGCTCTGTGGGCGTTCTGCGTGAGCAGAGCAAGGACAGCAGCCTTGTCAAAATCGTCCCCCAGCTTCCGAGCTGTGATAGGCTTCGTCCTGTCCGGCGTGAGGTAGGAAAGCCGCCCCCGGCTCTCCTTGACGGTCACACCCTCCCGCAGCAAAAGGGAAGAAAATTCGTCAAAGCTGCCAGCTTGGGAAAGTGCCTGCCGTATCGTCCGGCGCAGCTTCGCCTTGTCCGTTTCAAACTTGGTGGGCTTGGTCGGCTGTCCGGCGGCTTCTCTGGCGGCGTTCTCTTTATCAAGGGCAAGCTGCCCTTTCTTTGCCGCCCAGTATTCCCGTTCCGTTATCCGCTCCTTGCTGCCGTTCAAGAGGTCGATTTGGTAAAGCCCCTCCCGGTGGCACATCTCCATGACTTCACTCTTGAAATATTCCATAGCGGCATTGGTGCAGCGATGTTTGCACCCGGCACGGGTATCTGCCGGTCTGTCCATGTAGGGCAGCAAGGGTACTTCCTCAATACGCAGAGAATTGATAACGATATGAACATGGATATTGCCGCTGTGGTTGTGTCCGTCCGGGTGGGTGCAGACAATGGCTTGGTGTCCTGGGAAATGCTCTTTACAGAACTTCTCGCCCAGCCCCTGCGCCTGGTCTACGGTCAAGCCGTTGTCCGCTGCGTCCCGTGGGTCAAAGGAAATGATATAGTGGTGGCTTTTCACATCTTCCCGTTTTTGGTTTTTCTCATAGCGGAGATTGGCTCGCATACAGGCAACGGCGAAATCCTCGCCCCCGCAGTTGAGGGAAGAAATGCGGTAATCCTCCCTCGGTATCAGCCGCCCGTTTTC